>JAFGSU010000441.1 GCA_016934435.1 Candidatus Zhuqueibacterota bacterium
AATGCAGATCTGGTACCATTGATTAATCGTGTGTTATGTTTGCCCAGCTGAGCGCTGATGGCGCCGATCAGGGGTATGCTTTTTTGCAGCAAGTCGCAATCTTCTTCTTTCAGACGGATGCGGCGGCCGATGGGTAGTCCCTCATATTTTATGCTGGTTTGTCCGCCCCAGACGGTAATAACCCGATCCGCGGCATTCAGCAATCCTTCGCGCATGCGAAAGTTCAATCCGGCGCCGAATGCCATGAGCAATACCACCACCATGGTGCCCCAGGTGATCGCAAATGTGGTGAGAAAAGCGCGTAATTTTTGCGTTTTAATGTCCTCGATAAACTCGGAGATGAGCATGAGAAGATGCATAAGTCCAGACCTTCATTTTTAATATCTGAGACAATCGATTACGTTCAAAAGCGACGCTTTTCTGGCCGGGAAAAACCCTGCCACCAACCCGACCAGGCCTAAAATCAACGCCGCTGAAAAGGCAATCGAAAGATTAATCGAGGGTCGACCAATGTATGGCTCGAAAGGTAAAAAGCCGATCAGCGTGATTAATATGAATGAAATGAAAAAACCGATGGCAGCGCTGACGCTGATAATGATAATCGCTTCCAGAATGAATTGCGTCAGGATATGGCGCCGCTTGGCCCCGGCGGCTCGGCGGATACCGATTTCATAGGTGCGCTCCTGTACAACGACATACATAATATTCGCAAGACCGATGCCGCCCACAGTCAGCGTCATCACACCGATGAGCCCCATGAAGATGGTAAAACCCAGCGAAAAGTAAAAAATAAACCGGTCCATTTCGGTTGTATCCCAGATATGTAAAGCCTGTTTGTCTTTGGGATCAAACACTTTCTTTTTCCCCAGAACCTGGTAGACCTGATCTCGTACCCTTTCCGCCCGGCGGGGATCGGCTATTTCATAGACTAGATTTTCGATGTAGCGGTGACCGTATATGCCGGCAAAGGTCGTCGCCGGAATGAAAGCGCGATCCTGGTCGCGGGAATTGTAAGAGGATGCCTGTGTTTTTTTGATCAATACCCCGATGACCAGGAAAGGACTGTCGCCGATATAAACATATTTACCCACTGCATCGACGTTTTCGCCGAAGAGAAAGTTTTTTAATTCATTTCCCAGGAAAACAACTCGTTTGCGGTCTTTGATATCCAGCTCATTGATCCACCGTCCACCGGGAGAGGATTGAATATTACGCATGGGCCCATATTCGGGGATGACGCCGGTGAGATTGGGTTTATTAATCTTCTGTTCCACTCGGACGGGAGACTGCCAGGTGGAATACTCCGGACTGATGGACAAGATGTCCTTGATTTCCTGACGCAACAATTCGGCGTCTTCAGCCACAAATCGGATATATCGGTCGCGGCCGAATCCCATGAACGGCATACTGGTCCGGCCCGGCCAGACGATGGCGATACCTTCACCCATGCCGTGCATGTTTTTACTCATCGCCTTCTGTGTTCCATTGCTGAATGCCAACAATACAATGATGCTCACGGTACCCCAGACGATCCCAAACATGGTCATAAATGTTCGCGATTTATACTGTTGTAAATAATGGTAAATCTCGCGTAACGTATCCAGAAAATGATTCATGGCAAGACGATCCTCTTCATCAGACGATGGGTTTAACCTTTTTTTCCAGAACTTCCTGGTTTTCTTCCAGTCCGGAAATAATCTCGATATGGATGGCGTCACTCAATCCTGTCTCAATATACTGCTCTTTTGGATTTGCACCCTCGCCGGGAAGCCTGACAAAGGCCGAATCGTCGCGGAAGGTAACCACCCGTTCTGGAATGGCCAATACCCCTTCCTTTTTCTGGATGATGATGGTGGCATTAGCCGAGAATCCGGCGCGCAGGACTGCGTCCCCGGTTTCGATGATGCGTATTTCGATGGGAAAAACCGTGGTGTTTTCTTCTTTTTTCGCTTTCAGTGAAATCAACGATACTCTGCCTTTTACAGTTTTATTGGGTAGTGCGCCGATTTGTAGTTCACAGGACATGCCTTCGGTGATTTTGCCTACATCGATTTCATCCACGGTGCCTCGAAAGAGCAGGTCCTGCATGTCGGCCATCTTCATAAGTTCGGTACCCGCCTGGTACGAAGTCAGGGGCACGACCGGATCCCCTACGTTGACGCTTTTTTCCAGGATATACCCCGTAATGGGCGCTTTGATCACGGCTTCGATATTCGTTTCGGCGATGCGCACGCGCCCTTTTTCGAGCAAGTCCAGCCTTTCCCTCGCAATTTGCTGCCGAATCGAGGCTTCATCATACTGGCGTGCGAGGGCTTCATATTCCTGATCGGCAACCAATCCCCTGCGTTTCAGCTCCTTTTGTCGCTCCAATTCTTTGGCGAGATTAGCCAGTTCAATCTCCGTCAATTCTACGCCGCGTTTGGCTTCGGCCAACTCGAGCGGTGTAGGATCGGGTCGAACTTCCAATAACGACTCGCCAGCCTGGACATAATCTCCTACTTCTGCGAAAAGCTTGCCGACAACACCCGAAATTTTTGATTTAACGGCGATTTCGTTTCTGGGCTCAATGGCTCCCACGGCTAAAGCTTTTTCGATGATGTCCATCCGGGTTACCTTTACTTTAGCCTCACCATTCGCTTGTTTCTGACCCGATTTGGCGCAAATAATAACTGTAATAATCGCTGCGATGATGATTAAGACGATGATAACAATGATCCGTTTTTTGTTTTTCCCAAACATATGAAAATATCCTCCAGCAGTTAAACGGATAAAGCAGTAGCTGTAATTCTATAATTATTCTTATATACGTTATTGCTTTTTTCAATGTTACATAGTAAAAAATACAGGCGTAACAAGTCCGGGGTTGTACAGACTCTATCTTTCCGAATCATTTTTGGGCTGATATTAAGGAATCAACATCATTTATAATATACCATGAGAAAGATTTTGTGTGAGACACCAATTCAGTGCCTGCAGGTTAATCAGGTAATCCTGTGGGTGGCATATCTTCAGTTCGCGGATGAATACCGATTTTGGGTGAAAATAAAGGACTTGACGCGGAAGAAAAGATAACGAAAGGTGATGAATATAAAACAGCCCAATATTTTGAAAATATGCACATAAATATTCAGGGGGCTTTTAGGCCCCCTGATTTTTTTCAGGCCAAAGTTTCAAGTATTTTGATCAGGTGCTGGTAAAAGACCTGTACGGTTTTTATATTGACCCGCTCATCCGGTGAATGCGGATGCTGTATGGTCGGCCCGAAGGATATCATATCCATCCCCGGAAATTTTTCACCGATTATACCGCACTCGAGTCCCGCATGGATGGCCATATACTTTGCTTGTTTACCGGTCACTTGTTTATAAGTATCAGACGCAGTTTTCAAGATAGGAGAATCCAGGTTCGGCATCCAGCCTGGATAACCTTCCGGCAATTTGATCTTTGCCCCTGCCAGATGGGCTATTGCTACCAATTTATCGCGCGTGGCTTTCAGGGCTGCCATGTTGGAGCTGCGGCTGCTGCAGGTGATGTGCGCTTTCTTGGAATCGCATTTGATCGAGGCGACATTGTTGGAGGTCTCCACAAGATCCTTGATGCTTCGGCTCATGGCCAGGGGACCATGGGGTAATGCGAACAGAATCCCCAATAGTTTTTCCTGTGTTTTTTTGCCCAGAACCTGAACGGATTTGGCATCCAACTTTATCATTTTCAGATTGATGTTTTTTTCCACCGGTTTGAATTCCAACTGAATTTCTTCAATCGCTTTTTGCAACCACGATTTGACTTTTTTAACATCCTTGTTATCGACTACGATTTCTGCAAATGCTTCACGTGGTATGGCGTTGTGCTTATCGCCGCCGTCAAAGCTCACGATGGATACAGAGAATTCTTGCGATAATTGCCAGAGCAAACGATTAAGAATTTTTAGAGCATTGCCGCGGCCCTCATGGATGTCGATGCCGGAATGGCCGCCGCGCAACCCTTCAAGGTGCAGTTTGAGCAGGGTATCCGCTTTTGTGTTGTTTCGCTTTAACGGCAGCGTCAGGTGCGAGTCCGCGCCTCCGGCGCAGCCGATGGAGAATACGCCCAATTCTTCACTGTCGAGATTCAACATGATCCGACCTTTCAAGGCTTTGGGAGAAATGTCCCGCGCTCCATTCAAACCGCGCTCTTCATCCACGGTAAACAGCGCTTCGAGGGGTCCATGTACCAGCTTGTTGTCTTCCAGGATAGCCAGACTTGCCGCCACCCCGACGCCGTTGTCTGAACCGAGGGTGGTGCCGTTCGCCTGTAACCATTCGCCATCAATAACCAGTTGGATGGGGTCTTTGCTAAAATCATGTTTTGAAGTTGAATTTTTTTCATTGACCATGTCCAGATGGCCTTGTAGAACGATGGTGGGCGCTTTTTCGTGCCCGGGCGTAGCCGATTTGTAAATGACTACATTACCCGTTTGATCCCGATTTGCTTTCAAACCCAATTTTTTCGCTACCGACAAAACCCAATCGCCGATGGCTTTCTCCTCGCCCGAACCACGCGGAATTTTACGAATTTCGTCAAAATATTTCCATAATAGTTTGGGTTCAAGATGTGTAATTTCAGACATATATGCCTCCATAGTTAAGATACCGATTGGTTGTAAAAAAACAGCAACCCTTCGGGTGAAATAAATGGTGTAGTATGTTTAACGATTCTTTTATTTTCATGGTCTAAAACCGATTATGCTTATTCTTAACGATGAAAACTCTCCCCTATGAATTTTAAACCTTCTACAATGCCGCTTCGCCAGTAGTGCCATTGATGGCTGCCGTCGCGGACTCGAAATTCATGAGGTATTTTGCGTTCTGATAATTCGATATGCAGCTGACAATTGCTAGGGATGAGAAAATCGTCATCGCCGCAATCGAGGTAATAACGTACTTGTTTAAGTTCTTCGGCAGGCAAATTTTTAACCAGATCGAGTGGATTATATTGACGGAAATGGGCGTTCAATCGATCTTTGCCTTTGAGTTGATGGCCGAATAACCCCCCGACTACCCGTTCAAAGTTTTTATCATCCATTTCTATCAAGTCCTTCTCCAACCAGACGGCGGCGGAGAAGGCGGCACAGGCGGCAAAAAGTTCCGGATGACGCATGGATAATAGCAACGATCCCCATCCGCCCATGGAGAGTCCGGAAATGCCGCGATATTCTTTGGCCGGGCGCGTGCGATAGGTGGCGTCGATATAGGGGATGAATTCTTCGATAAAGGCATCTTCCCATCGGTTTTTGCCTTGATAGTCATTGATATACCAGGTTACGCCCCCGTCAGGCATGACGATGATCATGGGTGGAATCGCGCGCTCGGCAATGGCGCGATCCGCTGCCTGGGGCGCTTCACCGAATTGAATCCATCCCGTTTCATTGTCGGTGAAACCGTGCAGGAGATAAACGACCGGATAACGACGCGTAGAAAGGTCATAATCCGGCGGTAAATAGATAGCATAGTTCAAATCACGGCCGAGAATAGCGCTGGGCATTTGCAGCCCTTCAAGTACTTTGCCGTTTGGAATGAGAGCTTGTCCGTATATGGGAAATGTTAACAAACCAATTATAAAAACGATCAACAAACAGGTGTGTTGTTTCATTAATTCCGCCTTTTTACTAAATGTACGTTATACTTCTTGCCACATTGGGCATCGGGGGTGTACATCCGTGCATGCAAATATAGACACCCGGTATAATGAGTTTGGCAACCATGAGCGCGTTGGTAATGACAAATATTTTTGTTTTCATATCAGCACTGTAGTGGACAGAGAAAGCTGATTGTCTAACCATGAATTTACAAATAGCTGCTAAAAATGCAAGTAATTTTAATGTACGATTTTTTTTCGATTCGATCAAATTTTACTTGACAAAAAATACTATTTTTATTAGTTTTTAGTACGCAAACCGAATCGATGAAAGACCATCGATTCGGTTTGCGTTTTTATTCAGGTGTAATTTAATGTAAAGCCGATGAAATAATGCCATTTTTTTGACGGCTCAATTAAGCGACGCCCCATTTGTTTAAAGCTTTGCTGTATTTAATTTTTAGATAAATAAGGAAAAATCATGAAACCATTATATCTTTCACAGGAACAGCACGACAAATTAAAGAAGCAACTGGATCATTTAAAGCGGGGTGATCGATTAAAGATTATCAAGGAAATCGCAGAAGCGCGGGAAAAAGGCGATCTCAGCGAAAATGCTGAATATCATGCGGCTAAAGAAAAGCAGACGCTGATTGAAAGAAAAATTGCACGCCTGGAAGAGACCTTGTCTCGGGCGCGGATTATGAGCGAAGAAATGAAAAATTCAAATCAGGTACATGTCGGCAGCCGGGTAAAATTGGTGGATATTCAAACCCAGGAGGAAACAGTCTACGAGTTAGTGCCGACAGCGGAATTTCACACCTATGATTTGGACGCCATTTCCATCGATTCCCCGGTTGGGAAAGCTCTGGTCGGTAAATCGGTCGATGATGTTGTGGAAATTAAAGTGCCCGCCGGCCTGATCACTTATCGGGTGGTGGGAATTTCATAATAACAAGTGCTGCCTCACAGCGACCAGCCCCGGTTCCATTTATAACCAGGGCTGTTTTTTTATCGGCAAACCTAAAATCCGTAATAAATAACTGTCAAATGGTAATAATTTGGACTATATTTTGCATGTAAAGTAACGATTATTGTGATTTGTTTCACAAAATAAATATAAATAGTCGGTTACGTTCTGTCCGTGTGCCTTGTAAAGATGGGGTTATTAGCAGGAGACTGTAATAATATGAAACAAATGCTATGGCTTGAAACATTTTTTCGTCACCTGTACCCGGCCTGGTTGGTTTTTTTCCCTGTGTTGTTAATCGCCCAGACTTTTGATACCACTCCGCCGTCAATTTATCATCAAGCTGTAAAGTTGAGCCGTATCAACAGACCTTTGCCGTTGATCGCCTATTTAAGTGATCAGAGTGGTGTTCGTGAAACCATGGTAAAGGTAAATTATCGCGGCGAAAGTTCGGAGCTGGCCATGGCAACTGATAGCA
>JAFGSU010000442.1 GCA_016934435.1 Candidatus Zhuqueibacterota bacterium
AGAGTATTAGAAGATCAGGAGCGGGCTGCGGGGCGATATACGGTGAATTGGGATGGAAGGGATGAAACGGGCAAGTATGTCTCTTCGGGCGTTTATTTTTACAAGATGACCGCCGATGATATTGTACTTACCAAAAAAATGGCTGTGATGAAATAATATGCACGATGATCAGTCGCATCATTTAACTGAGAGGAAATCGAGATGAGATTGAGCAGGACTTTAACAATTTTGATTTTTTTTATGATCACAGTCCTTGTGTCTCTTGGCAGTGCCCAGATAGTCGATGATTTTAATCGTTCGACACTAGGCCCTAACTGGACATATGATCCTGAATATCAAATTGTTAGCAATACACTGGATAATACTTCGACGGCAACCTCCAACGGATGGAATTATGTTGCGGTATATAATGCCGTAACCGACCCGTTTGATGTCTCATTTAAATGGGCTCCTTCGGGAGATACTGAAGGCGTGAATTCCGGCGGTTTTGCCATGCTGTTGAATGCAGCCTCCGTTTCTGCAAACGGCTATTTTATCATGCGTCGCTATGGCAGCATCGATTTAAATCCGATCGTCAACGGCAATGTCGACCGCACCATCACCATTGATACGGTGACGCCGAGCAGACCCAATCCGGCGCCCGGCAATACTATTCGCGTGGTATTTCGCACCGATGCTTCCGCCTATTATTTTGATTTTTATATTAACGGCGCACTCGACGGCACAGTGAGAGATAACCGCACCTCACGGCCGGCGATTCCAACACCTCATTACAGCGGCGTCTGTTTGTACGCCAATCGTAACAACAATATCGATGACTATACCGTTCGGGCACAATCCATCACCGTGACGTCGCCCAATGGGGGTGAAGTGTGGCTGGTGAATTCAAATCACTCGATCACATGGACTTCTCTGGACTTTTCCGGCAATATCGCCATCGACCTTTCAACCGATGGGGGCTCTTCGTGGTCGTCCATTGTGGCTTCCACGGCAAATACCGGTAGCTATAGCTGGAACCTGCCCGGGACCACATCGACAACCTGCAGGGTGCGCGTCAAAGATGCGACCGACGGCAATCCGGCCGATGTCAGCGATGCCAATTTTGAAATTGCGCCCGAGACGGAAGATATCAGGGTCATTGCCCCAAACGGCGGCGAAAATTGGGTCATCAACACACAGCAGGAAATCCGCTGGTATGGGACCACGATCATCCCTTATGTGCGCATATCCTATTCAATAGATAATGGCGCCACCTGGATCCAGATCATCGCCAGCACGCCCAATGATGGATCGTTCATGTGGACGGTGCCGGCTCCCCTCACCGATCAGGCGCTGATTCGTATCGCCGACGCGATCGACAGTCTTCCCACAGATGATAGCGATGCGACATTTTCCATCTCCGCGCTTGTCACCCTGAGGATTCCGAATTCGAGCGGTCAACCGGGCTCCACCAATAACATCGTTAATCTATGGATGGATAACATGACCAATGTGCGCGGCGTGTCGTTGAAAATAACCGACAGCCCCAATCACCTCACCGCTGCCAATGTGATTCCCACCGGCCGTGCCTCCGGCTTTACCGTAGTAAAATCGGAAAACGGCACATCGGTCACCATTTTTATGGTGCACATGTCCGGCGGCGTCATTTCCCAGGGCAGCGGCCCGATCGCACAGATATCCTATGACGCGGCCGGCGGGGCGACCATCGGCACTTATTCCACCCTGGATATGTCAAGCGTCACCATCAGCGACGCCAATAGCAATCTGGTGGTGCCGGAATTGGTATCGGGACAGTTTCATTATGTCAAAATCGGAGATCTGGACGCTGATAATGATGTAGATATTGACGATATTAACAGAGCCGTAGACATCGCCATGAAGCGAGGCGCCCCTGCCACCACCTATGAATTATTATGCGGTGACCTCGATCACGATGGCGATCTGGATATGTTTGATCTTTTGGCCATATTTGACCTTGTTTATTAAATCTTCGGAAGCCCCGCTGGGTGTTTTAGGGACTTTTGAAATAAAGGCAACTTAGTTTAGCTTATAGGTGCACCGATGAAACTTGGAAAACATTTTTTGATCCTCATGCTTCTGTTCCTCGTCGCTGGTGTGCGGGTGTACGGGCAAACCACCGTGGTCGATAACTTTAATCGAGCGTCGTTGGGAACCGATTGGGTTGTAGATCCCACCGCCTATCAGATCGTCAGTAACTCGATGCTGGATAACGTTTCTACCGAAGCCGGTTGGAATTACTATGCAATTTTTCTGCCCATCGTCGATCCCACCGAAGTATCCTATAAATGGGATTTATCGGGCGATATCGAAGGCGCGAATTCCGGCGGCATCATCATGCGATATGATCGGACGCTTCATAATGGCTATTTTGTCCTGCGCCGGTACGGCAATATCGATCTGCATCCCATTATCTCCGGCATCATCAAGCGGGATGTGGTCATAAACTCGGCAGCTCCCTCTCTACCGAATCCAAAGCCCGGGGATGTGCTGAAGGTAGTGGGTTCATCAGATGGCACGGGACATATTTTTAAAGTGTACATCAATGGGACCCTGGATGGAACCGTGAAGGATGCGTCCAAGTTGTACGGCAATGGCAGCAATTTACATGGTGGATTGGCGCTGTACGGGCAGCGCAATAATAACATCGACGATTACACCACCAAGGGAAACGTGCCTCCAGGACCGATCGAAAGCATCACGATTAGTTCCCCGAACGGAGGAGAAACGTGGTACGCCAATTCTTCACACAACATCCTTTGGACATCGCTGAATTTTACCGGCAATGTGAAAATAGAATTATCGACCAATGGCGGCACTTCTTATACCACCATCGCCGCATCGGTGGCTAATACGGGCTCGTATGCCTGGACGGTGCCGAATTCTCCATCTACCACCTGCCGCATACGCATCTCGGATGTGGTCGATAACAATCCGACCGACATCAGTAATGCCAATTTTACCATTGCGCCGGAACCCATCGATCTGGTCGTCACCTATCCCAACGGCGGCGAGATACTGTATTCGTCTTCGATCGAAACCATTTCCTGGACTTCTACGGTCTATACCGGCAATGTAAAAATTGAATTGTCGCTGGATGGCGGCATAACCTACAGCGTGGTAACGGCTTCAACGCCGAATAATGGTAGCTACAGCTGGACGGTCCCCGCTTCATATTCCACCCAATGCCGTATAAGAATTTCGGACACAGTTGATGGAGACCCTGTAGATGTCAGCAATGCCGATTTTGAAATCTCCGATGTGCCACCCGATCTACAGGTGTTGAGCCCGAACGGCGCGGAAAATTGGATCATAGGAACACAACAGGAAATACGCTGGACCGGACCGGGAAGCAGTACTTTGCCATATGTCAGAATCGACTATTCCATCGATGACGGCGCAACCTGGACGACCATCATTACTTCTACCGAAAATGACGGCTCTTTTATGTGGACAGTACCGGGACAGATCACCACCCATGGGCGCGTGCGGGTACAGGATGCCAGTGACGGTTTGCCGAGCGATATCAGCGACAATCCGTTCTCCATCTCCGCCCTGGTTCACTTGAAAGTGAACGACAGCAGCGGTCAACCCGGCTCGACCAACAACCTGGTGACCATCTGGATGGATAATTTGACCAATGTCCGGGGGGTTTCGTTCCGTGTTACCGATAATCCCAATAATTTAACCGCCGCGAATGTGGTGGCGGTGGGACGCGCATCGGGTTTTACAGTGACACGCGCGGAGAACGGCACTTCGGTGTTTGTCTTTATGGTTCACATGTCCGGCGGCATCATTCCGGTGGGCGCGGGTCCCATTGCGCAAATTTCCTATGATGTGGCAAGCGGCGCCACGGTTGGTTCATTCTCCGATATGGCCCTGTCGGAAGTGACCGTGGCCGATGCCAACAGCAACCTGGTAGTGCCCGAATTGACCAACGGCAAATTTTATTTTGTAATCAAAGGTGATCTGGATAAAAATTCAGTTGTGGATATAAATGACATTAATCGTGCAGCTGAAATTGTTATGAAAACAGGGACACCAATGACTCCGTATGAACTTATGGCCGGTGATTTGGATAACGACGGCGATGTCGACCTCTTTGATCTGTTGGTCATATTCGATCTTGTATATTAGGACAAACAGGCGTACCGTCGACCAACATTTAAAAGTAAACGGTCATAATATATTTAAGGTATAACATCATGAAAACGATTGGCAAATTCATTCTTTTCGTTTTTCTTGTCACCCAGACTGCGGTTTTTGCCTCGCAGGCAATCCTGCGGTTGGGGCAGGGGAATGGTGAATTGGGCAGCCAAAATAACATCATTAAAGTATATCTGGAAAATGACGTGCCTGTTCACGCCCTGCAAATGGCTGTGGCTGATATCCCGGATTTTCTCAAGCCCGATTCCATCTGGGTGACCGACCGCTGCGCCAATTTCATCGTGAGCAGCGAGGATGATACCCTCGGCAGATTCAATATTATTCTGATTTCGTTCAATCCGTCTATGGCCATCGAGGCGGATACCGGCGCTATTTTGAACATCAGTTACTCTGTGGCGCCAAATGTAAATGATATCAAAGTACTGGACCTTGTTTTTTATTCGCCTCCCACCGTATATAACAAGCAGGAGGGAAAAATCTCGACGACGACCTATGGCGGCAAGTTTATTATTGGCAGCACGGCGGTGGAAGAACCAGCGTTTGATATCCCATCGTCGTTCGAACTCATGCAGAATTATCCGAATCCTTTTAATCCGGTCACCCACATCGGTTTTAATCTGCCGGCACGCAGCCGTGTTTCACTGGATATTTTCAATCTGCTGGGTCAACGTATCCGGAGGGTAACGGATCGCGAATATATGGCCGGCCGATATGAATTGCAATGGGATGGGCTGGGCGATCGGGGAGAAGCGGTTGCCGCCGGTGTTTATCTCTATCAGTTGAGAACAGATCATTTTACTCAAACCCGAAGGATGGTTCTGGCCAAATAAGGAAAATCCCCGTAAAGGTTGAATTAAGCTGATTTATCGGGCGCGTTCGCATACTAGCGGTAAGGGTGGGCAGGGTGGCAAACGAACGCGCCTTTTGTTCTATTTCTTCTTGAAAATCGCTCGCCAGCCGGTTCCTGTTTCCAGCAAATAGGGTTGATATAATTTACTCACACTGCTCGCCGGTTCAACAATGTAAAAAGCCTCCGGTGAAATATGTTTTACCAGTGAGAGAATATCCTGCAATTGTTTGCGCCTGCAGACAATATACAGCATGGTTACAGGACCGCTTTTACCTTCTCCAATAAAAGACGTCACCGCATAACCCTGGTTGCGTAGTTGCTCCGCCATCGATTTTTCATGATCCGGACTGAAAACGCGCAAAACAGAGTAGCCAAACGCCAATCGACGCTCGAAATATATACCGACAACATTACCGGTTGCAAAACCAAGGGCATAAAATACGGTCAGGACCGGTTCCTCGGCTACTTTTTGCAGCACTTTGGCGACTACCAGCAACCAGAGGCTGACCTCAATAAAACCCATCATAAATGCAATCTTGGTTCGACCCTGAACGATGCTTATGGTTCGCACTGTTCCCAGCGTAACATCGGTGACGCGCGCGAGAAAGACGATCACGCCCAGTATAATAGTTGGATACGACAAAGTTTTTTCCTTAAAAAATTATATCCTATTCGCTCATTCTGGCACTTTTAAATGATCACCCGTTTGGTCGGCGATGGTACGATACCAGGCCGGCGGATATCCGGGGTGTTTCACTTGATTTAGTTCATTTTTTACGTTGCCGTCCAGGTATTTCACCAGAAGGAATTCACCCAATTTTTTCCAGCGTTCCACCGTGCTATTGCCAATTCGAACACAATAATCGGTGAGGAACTCGCGCGCCTGCTGCGGAGAGGTCTTGTATAGAGTTAGGGCAGCGCGATCCAGTTCAGGTACTTCCGCCAGGAATTGGCCTTCCAGTTCGCGTTGCACTTTTTGGATGTCCTGAATCATATCCGAGTATCTCGAGTAAGCAAAATTGGCGACAAAGTTGAAAACCCACCAGGCGGACTCCCAGGAAAATTCGTAAAAAGACCCCGTACCCACGGCGTAGCTTTTGGGTACGCGTTGAATGCCGCAATACATGGGTAAATAAACTGTACTGTAGGTGTCGTCGACTCCGAACCAGAGGATACCGCCGATCGGGTCCGGTAATGAAGCGCGGGATTGTGTGATAAAAGAAAACCCTGTTTGTTGAGTGGAGACGGCCCGTTCGTTGATGTATCTGACACTATCCACCTGCCATGTCAGCGGCCGCCACCGATAGGGGAGGTGGAATGGACCGGCGCCGATATCCTGAGACATATCCAGTACGGTTCCTTCAAAGTGGTCGCGCATCAATTCTATCACGTCGCGAACGGTCAGTTTTTTGTCGGGTTTAATCCATAACGGTGTGGGCTCCGCATCGGGATCGATGCCCATTGCCCAGTCGATGGGCAGATTTAATGAGGGCGCCGCTCGCCGGAAGGCGTTCCACACGCGCGCATCACAAAAGCGTCTGGCGGAAAAATCGGCAGGCGCATAAGCATCGGCAAAACTGAAATCCTTATCTTCGCCCGTAAAGTAACCTTTGTCGCGCGCGAAGGAGATAACATCTTTGGAATAAAGACAATTTTCCGGATCATTCAACGGAAAGGTGCGAATACGCGCCTGGTTGGCATGGCCGCAGATATAGCCATCCGGCACGCGACGGGCTACCCAGACGGCTCCTTTATTATTTGGGCCTTTGCCGATCATTTCCATGATCCAAACCTCGTTCGGATCGGAGATGGAAAACGATTCGCCTCCGCTGCAGTAGCCATATTCCGCTGTCAGGTCGGTCATGACTTTGATCGCCTCACGGGCAGTTTTCGCCCGCTGTAAGGCTAAATACATCAGGCTGCCATAATCCACGCCTCCCTCCGGATTATGCAATTCATGCCGGCCGCCATAGGTGGTTTCACCGATGGCCAGCTGGTGCTCGTTGATGTTGCCGACGACCGAATAGGTATAGGCGACCTGCTTGATTTTACCCAGATACTTTCCCGTATCCCACTCATAAATATCGATGAGCGATCCTTCCATGTGACGCGCCGCCGGGAAATAATACAGCTCGCCATAAAGCGTATGCGAATCCGCCGCATAAGTGATCATGGTGGAACCGTCGGCGGATGCGCCGCGTGTGATAAGAAAATTGGTGCATGCATAAAGGCCGGTTGTCAGACTCAGCCCGATCATTAATGCAATCAGGGCCATGGCACGATTTAATTTCATAATCGGATTACCTCCATCTTTCATTTCCTGTTCCTGGATGATGTTTGCTATCTTATTTACTGTTTAAATCGCGAAATATACACCCCTCCGTGGATTTATATTATAACGTTTGTTATTTTGCTCAATACTGATCACTGATACAGCGCTGGCGACCGCAAATGGGCAACACACTTGCATGAAATCGGTTTAAAAACCCGATGCGATCACCTCGCTGATGGTTTTTATGGCGCCTTCGATGTTACCTTCATCGCTCATGGTATAATTCAAGCGCATGGTTTCCAGACCCTGATTCGGATGGGGATAGAAGTACTTGCCCGGTACGAATGCGGTTTTTCGCTCGATACATTTCCAGTATAATTTTACCAAATCGGCGCCTTTCGGTCCCTCGGCCCAGATGAACATGCCTCCTTCGGGCTTTGACCAGGAATATTCTGCGGGAAAATATTTCTCCAGCGCTGAAAGCATGGCTTCCTGTTTTGGTTTATAAAGATTGATAATTTTTGGCAACTGACGGTCCAGATAACCGCCGGAAATATATTCGCAGGCGAGGGCCTGATTGAATGTACTCGAATGCAGATCAATGCCCTGTTTCGCCGTCACCAACCAGCGGCGGATAGGTTCCGGTGCGACATAGATGCCGATGCGAAGTCCGGGTGCGAACACTTTGGACAAAGTGGTTGTGTAGACCACATGATCCGGCGACATTGATTTAAAAGTGGGTATGGGCTCGCCCCGATAGCGTAAAGCACTATAGGGATCATCTTCAATCAGGATGGCATTGTATTTTTCAACGAGGGCCACGATTTTTCTTCGTCGCTCCAGAGGAATGGTGCGACCGGTAGGATTTTGGAAGGTCGGCACAAGATAGACGAATTTTACTTTTGTATTATTCAGCACTTTTTCCAGTTCATCAGGAATCAAACCATCTTCATCCATTTCCATACAGACATAACGGGGCTCGTACGGATTAAAAGCCGAAATGGCTCCTAAATAAGTCGGCGCTTCGACTGCAATGGTATCGCCTTTGGAAATAAAAATTTTACCTATAGCATCTAAAACCCCCTGTGAGCCGCTCGAAATACATATTTCGGCGGCTGCAGTTTTTATTCCCTTTTTCTCAAGATAGGCAACCAGCGCTTCGCGCAGGGGAGTGAATCCCTCGGTCGGATCGTATTGCAGCGCTCGCCAGGAATATTTTTGTAACACGATGTCGGTCAGTTCTTTAATGATATCCAGCGGGAAACTTTCCGGCGCTGGAATCCCACCGGCCAAAGATGTCATGCCCGGTTGCGATACAACCTTCAGGATTTCCCTGATCATGTTCGCGCCCATATTTTTCGTTCGGGGAGCAAAGGGTGGTTCATAGTTCATACGATTACCTCCGTTTAGAGCAAGTTGAATTTCCAAGCGTCACAACGTAAGAAATTTATTTTTTAATTTCAAGCAAAATTGGCAAAGCACACCGATTTGGTGTTTACACGTTATTTCGCTGATCCTATGGGTAGCGTTATGCCACTAAAATTTGCCAGTTAACATCGTATCTGGGATTCATCCGTGACAATCCATTTGTAAAAAAAAATAGTTTTGTTTATATTACAGTTCGAAAAATTAAGAGTACCGTAATCCCAAATAATTTGCCAATAATTGGAATAGAAGGAGCGTGTTAAAAAACCGGATGTCCGGATTATATAAAATATTTGCCATACTCCTCGGGAGTCTGGTTGTGTTCATAGCCTGCTATCCGGTTAGTGCGGACCGTCTGAACAACAGCAGATTACAATCCTTACAGATATTGGATCGTCGCGAGGTACTCTTGCGCGAAGTATTATCGGATGCCCAGGGGCGCGGTATCTGGATATCTCTGGATGAGATTTCCGAAAAAATGCGCGCGACCACGATTACCGTGGAAGATAAGTGTTTTTATTATCATTTTGGCATCGATCCCATTGCCATCGTGCGCGCTCTATGGATGAACATACTAAACGCTCGCGTGGTATCGGGGGGATCGACCATCACCCAGCAATTAGCCCGGCAAATGTATCACCTGCCGCATAGATGGTACTGTAAACCTTTGCAGGCATTGCTGGCGATACGTCTGGAAATCTATCTCAGCAAACGGGAAATTCTGGAGCAGTATCTCAATCGCGTACCCTATGGAAATCAATTGTTCGGCGTCGAGGCGGCCAGTCGTACCTATCTGGACAAACCGAGTTGCGACCTGTCGCTGTCGGAGGCGGCTTTTCTTGCGGGATTGCCGCAATCCCCGACGCGGTATAATCCTTATGTATATCCCGAGCGAGCGCGACGGCGGTATCAGCAGATTCTCAGGTTGTTATACCGAAAAAAAATGTTGACCGGCGAGGAATATGATAGGGTGGCGACCACCTTTCCTTTGCTCGCGCCAGGCGCAGAGAAATTTGGCGCGCCGCATTTTTGTCAGATGATTATAGCACAGATCGAGAATTTGACGATACCCGATGACAGACAAATCGCCACGACCCTCGACGGCAATCTCCAGACCAAAATTGAAAAACTGGCGAAAAATTATATAGAAAAACTGGCAAAGAACAATGTCAGTAATGCAGCGGTCTTTGTTTTGGAGAATGCCACCAACAGCGTCAGGGCATGGATCGGTTCCGTAAATTTTTTTGATGACGAACATCAGGGGCAGGTCGACGGCGTACTGGCTTTGCGCCAGCCTGGATCGGCCATCAAACCGTTCACCTATGGACTGGCGCTGGAAAGCGGCTATACGCCGGCCAGTATCCTGTCGGATATTGAAACGCACGCGGCAACCGCAGGCGGCGATTTTAGTGTGCATAATTATGACGATAAATTTCACGGTCCGGTACGGTTGCGCACAGCTCTGGCCTGTTCCTACAACGTCGCCACGGTTCGACTCCTGGAGAGTCTGGGCACGGATCTTTTATTAGAGAAACTCAAATTGGCGGGGCTTGTTAGTCTTACCCGGCCGGCAAGCTACTATGGGCTGGGCCTGACGCTTGGCAACGGTGAAGTCACTCTGCGAGACCTGACCAACGCCTATGCTGCCCTGTCTCGAAAGGGGGAACTGTTGCCGATTGGTTTTTTGGAGCAATCAAAATTCGGCGATGTGAATCGTACCGGCGGTCGCGGCACCCGTATTTTCCCGCCGCATGTGAGCTTTTTATTAAGCGATATATTGAGCGATCCTCTGGCGCGCGCCCCTGCCTTTGGGCTGGGCGGGCCGCTGCGGTTACCGTTTGCTTGTGCGGCAAAAACCGGCACCACCAAAGATTATCGCGATAATTGGACCATCGGCTTTACGACAGAATATACTGTCGGCGTATGGGTGGGAAATTTTGATAACCAACCCATGGAAAAAATCAGCGGCATCACCGGCGCCGCCCCGCTTTTTCGGGATATTATGCTGATCCTGCATGAGAAAAAGGATCCATCCGGCTTTAAGCCGCCAGCTAATTTGCAGCGTCGATCCGTTTGCTCTGCATCCGGCTTTCTGCCGACGCCGCATTGCCCGGGCGTCATTCAGGAATGGTTCGTGGCGGGAACGATGCCCACTGAAAAATGCCGGGTTCATCAAACCATCGCCATTGACCGTCGTGACGGCTCGCCTGCAAACTGCGATACGCCCCGATCGTTTGTCACGGTTGAGAAATTCGAGATATGGCCGCCTGAATATCATCCATGGATGGAATCGGTCGGGTTACCCATTCCACCGCAAAACCTGTCGTCCATCGAACACAATCCCGATCCGGTTCTGGCTATTCTCTTCCCGGATGACGGCGATATTTTCAAAATCGATCCGATTCTACGTCGTGAATATCAAACCATAACCCTCGAGGCCATGGTTCCTTCTGGTTTGATGAAAATCGACTGGACCCTCGATGATTCTCTGCTGGTGCGGTGCAGCGCGCCATTTCGGGTGAAGTGGATGTTGCAGCCGGGAGATCACACCCTTCAATTGAGGGCTGTAAAAAGCAATAAAGTGATAGTGAGCGAAAAAGTAAATTTTAGCGTTTTTTGATCTCCAGATTATTTAAAAAACTGTGTTGACCAACCTCAACTGAGGACCAATACAAGCGATCATATCCAGCGGGATTTTTCCCTGTAATCGATGCGCCTGATCTATGGATAAATCCTCTGGAACAAACCGCTTCGGGAAATTGTTTAAAGGTTTACCGATAATAGGGTGACTGGTCCATAATCACCGCAGTCGTTTTCTCGTTTCCAGAATTGGTGCTCACAGGTTGGAACATTAACGTGATACACACAGTATTTTTTGATCAATGCGCAGGATCACACAGAATTCAGGCCAATATCTGAGTGTAAGCATGGGAAAAAAGTAAATAAGTAAATAAGATAGCAGGATATCTATGACGGGTACCGGTGTCATTATTTCAAAAGAGGGAAATCTGGTGCAAATTCGCGTCCAGCCGGGATTGCAATGCGTAAATTGTAAAGCCTGTATGTGGAAGGAAAATGAGCCGTTCATCATTAATGCCCGGAATACCACAGAGGCCAAGGTCGGAGAAGCCGTGCTATATGAAGTTAAACCCCGGTTTGTCCTCGGGTATTCCGCACTCATATTTATTTTCCCCATCCTATCGATCCTCCTGGGTTATTATGCCGGCATAACATGGCTGCCGCAGCCGGAGACGCTGAAGGAAGGTTATGGTGTACTGGGCGGGATGGTGGGATTCGCCTTTGCTCTTTTCCTAATTTGGTTGTATGATAAAAAGTGGGCAAAAGGCAAAGAGACCATGACCCGGGTACTCGGCCGAGTTTCGGAGGTGAATTATCAGGGCGCGATATGCAATGAATAGACCGATTCGGTGTCTACAGGCTAATTAAATAACTCTGTAGGTGGCACATTTTCAGTTCAGTTCGCGGGTTATGGAGAATAATCATTGACCGCGTAGACCATTTTTTATAATCAGAGTAAACAGGATACTTATGCAGGAATTGAAAAAGTCATTCTTAATTATTTTGACCTTTGGTTTTATTGCCATGCCGGCGCAGATAAGCGCCGGCCTTCCCGACGATTGTACTATTCTATCCAGTTCTGATCGACATGTGACGATCGAATTCAAACCGCAGGGATGGCGGACCGACAGCACAATGATAGACGGAAAGCCTTTGGTCAAGGTTTATTTTTTAGGCGCCGAAATTATCGCCGAACCGGGCGAGCTGCAACTGCCGACGCGAACGCTTCTGGTCGGTGTGCCGCAACAGGGCAATATAACTGCTACGTTGGCGGAATCCGATTATAAAGTAATTCCTACGCCGGCATTGCAAACAGTGCCTCAGGTCCTCCGGTCAGAGGATTTGACGGAATTTAAATATACTCTTGCGCCGCGAGGCGGAGATACATACTCTCAGTCGGTCCTGCGCCTGGGAGAGCCTTATGTTTTTCGCGGACAAAGAGTGGTGAAAGTCATTGTTTATCCTCTGCAAATAATCAACGATACCGAAACGAGGAAATATCAACGCCTGGTGATAACGGTTAATTTTGCCGGGGACAAAAAACAGTCAGGGTCAGCCGTATCCGCGAAAAATGAAACCATCTATCGAGATCTTTTGGTCAATTATCAACAAGCGCGCCAATGGCGCACATCCGTTTCCGAAAGGTTGTTTAAAAAAGCGCAAAAAACATTCGACGGAGGCCCCTGGTACAAAGTGATCATTCGCGGCGATGGGCGGGGCGGTCTGGAAGGGATGTATAAAATAGACGCCGCAACCCTGAGTCGTGCCGGAATATCTGTTGCCTCCATCGATCCGCGCACCATTCGCCTGTTCAACAACGGCGGCATGGAATTGCCGCAAAACCATGCCGTACCCAGAGCCGATTCCCTCATCGAAAACAGCATCTTTGTCTATGGAGAGGATGACGGCATCATGGACAGCGGCGATTATATCCTATTTTATGGCCGTTCTCTGGAAGGCGTTCAGTTTGTGGCCAGTGAGAAAAAATGGCGCCACTACCTCAACCATTATGGTTATGAAAATGTATATTGGCTGACCTATGGCGGGGAGAATGGAAAACGGATGGCATCGCGCAGTTCTTTGTCGCCGCAGGCGAGTCCGGAACCCAGTTTCCGCGACCTGGTTTTTATGGAAGAAGAAAGAAACAATATTTACAAATCGGGTATCGAATGGTTCGGATTTGAATTTGCCAACGAAAAACGCAACTTTAGCCATACGTTTGTTTTACCGGCTGTTTCAGTTGCCGATGAGGTGTCCTTCCGATTTCAGATTGCGGCGGCGACGTCCGGCTATCATAATATGAAGTTGTACGCCAACGGCAATTATCTGGGCAGGCTGGAACTGTTCGGACAGGGCGGCGCTTTTACGATAAAATCCGGCGAATTCAACGTTGCCGGTGTGCTGATGCAGGGCAACAACAACATCAGCGCTCAGTACGAGTCCAGTTCCGATATTACTCAGGCATATATGGACTGGATCGAAATCGAATATAATCGGTTCTTTCACGCCGCCGGTGATCAGCTCCTATTTACTGCGCCCCTGCGTGCAGGTACGGCGGTTTATCAAATAGACCAGTTCACCCGCGATGATATTTCCGTTTATGACGTCACGGATTTTTACGATGTAACGCAAATTACCAACGGCACCATTGTCAACCGATCGGCGACCATTTCAGATTATACCGATGAAGAAAATGCACGACGCTACCTGGCGCTGACACCGGCAGCCTATCGTTCCGTGAGCGAAATTCGCGCCGTTACGCCGGCAAATCTACGCACCCCTCGTATGGTGGATTATATCATCATCACCCACGATAATTTTTATCAGCAGGCGATAGAGCTGGAGAGCCTGCGCGAAGACTATGATCCCGATGACCGCCTGATTACTGAAGTAGTAAAAATATCGGATGTCTATAACGAATTCGCCTGGGGTCTGATCGATCCCACCGCCATACGCGATTTTTTAATGTATGCGCAGAATCATTGGGGAGGACCGGGGTATGTCTTGTTGCTGGGCGACGGTCATTTTGATTTCCGCGACATCCTGAAATATGGCACGCCCAATTTAATTCCGCCTTATGAAAGTAGTGATCGCATCGAGACCTCCACACGCGCGGTTGACGATTGGTTTACTTATACACAGGGTTCGAGTTATGGTATGCAAATGGCTATTGGCCGGTTGCCGGTTCAGACTGTGGACGAAGCCCAGGCGGTGGTCAACAAGATCGTGGAATATGAGACAACATTCGAGCCCGGCGAGTGGCGTAAAACCATCGCCCTCATGGCCGATGATGAGCTCGGCTCGGGAGCCCGCCCGGACGTGGTGGACCATACCCGACAGACCGAATGGCTGGCGGAGCACTATGTTCCGAATTTGCTCAACGTCGAAAAAATATATTTAATGGAATATCCGGCCGTGCGCACCGCCAGCGTCTCAGGCATCACCAAGCCACTGGCGAATGAAGCCCTGCTGACCAGGATAAACGAGGGCTGCCTGGTTCTCAATTTCATCGGCCACGGCAATGATGAGCTGTGGACGCATGAGCGGGTACTGCACGCGCCCAACGATTTCGATATGATTCAAAATAAAGGGCGTTATAATTTGTGGGTGGCAGCCACCTGTGAATTTGCCTACTGGGATCAGCCGCAAAAACAGAGCCTGGCGGAGAGATTGTTGAACGTGGCCGACCGCGGTGCGGTAGCTTTAGTCGCTTCTTCGCGATTGGCCTATTCGGGCGATAACGCAGCGTTCAATTATATGGTTTTCGATAAATTATTCAAAACCTATCAGAGCAGCGGCCTCACCGCCCGCCTTGGGGATGCCGTCATGCTGGCCAAGGAAACTTCTTCCTCCAGTCAGATTAATAACGAGAAGTTTATTTTACTCGGCGATCCGGCCATGCGACTGGGCGCCCCGCAATACCGCGCGGTGGTGGATCAGATCACTCCGGAAGATACCCTGCGCGCCTTGATGCGCATGGGCGTGCAGGGTCACATGAGCAAGGAAAACCAATCGTGGGACGAATTCAACGGCAAGCTCATCCTGCGCGTTTTTGACGCCCGCAAACAGCAACAGTATATCACGGCCGAGGGGATCAAAGTGGATTACATCATGCCGGGCAATACGCTTTTCCGCGGTTATGCGGAGGGTCAGGCCGGACAGTATAACGTGCAGTTCATTGTGCCCAAGGACATATCTTACGGGGGTACCGATGGCCGTATCAGTTTGTACGGTTGGAATGGCGATGAGGAAGCGAGCGGATTCCTCGGCAGTCTGGTCGTCGGCGGCACGGCGGTGGATCTGGTAGATCATGATGGACCGGAGATTTTCATCCATTTTGGTAAGGAAGGTTTTTCTGCCGGCGATTACACCTCTCCCAATCCGCTTTTACACGTGGTCGTCAACGATTCCCTGAGCGGTGTGAATATCGCCGGTGATATCGGCCATCAAATCGCCATGAGCCTGGATGGCGCCGACCCGAAAAACGTCACCGAATATTTTCAGTATGATACCGGCAGCTATACCCGCGGTGTGCTCAAATATCAAATGCACAATCTGTCTGTTGGGCAGCATACCATCAGCGTTAAAGCATGGGATAATTCCAATAATTCGAATTACATCGAGACCTATTTTACCGTGGTTGCGGATTCAACTCTAAAGATTCGCAATGTGCTCAATTATCCCAATCCGATGCACAACCGCACCCAGTTCACCTATGAACTCAGCCAGGACGCCCGGGTGACCATACAAATCTATTCTGTGGCCGGACGATTGTTGCGCAAATTGCCGCAGGTTTGGAGTACGGTTGGATTCAATGTCTATCCGGAGTACTGGGACGGCACCGACGCCGACGGCGATCCGCTGGCCAATGGGGTTTATCTCTACCGCGTTCATGCTGAGAACGACGGGGGAACGGAACGGGTGCGCGCCAGTGAGATCGGTAAAGTGATTGTTATGAGATGAGATGGAACTTAACCGGTTTCAGATTCTGCAGGATGTTTGGGTGGAGTTGAGAACGCTCACAGAGAGCATAAGAATTATAAGGCAAAGTTATTGTTTGGTTTGGCGTGTTCTTGTTTTATCGACTTTGAATAGACAGCCATGATATTTGTCAATAATTCAATAACAATTCAGCCAGCACCAAGTTTTCCGGAACAATTTGCAGAAGATTCAGATATGGTCGCCTATATGATGTATGCTTATAACTTAATGAAACAAACAGATCGCGTCTTATCTGAGTATTGATTCCCAGACATATGCTACGTTGTACTTGAAAAGCATCCGATAGAAAAGAAATACTGTGGCTTTCGGTCAAAGACTCTGAAATGGTCTTGTCGACACTTTTTCCTTTTCGAGTCTGCTCAAATGAAACTGAAAATAAAATGTCCCGAGTGAAGCGATGGGCCATTTGTAAAAATATGTTATCGGTGTTTGCTCCGAGCCAATAGCCTATATTATTATTATAATGCGTATACTTGTTTGTTGAATCATTTTCGGCATAAACTAGCGGTTGAACTCTTGTATATTCTACTCTTAGCTCGGTATCTGAGAATGCAAGTGGATCTACCCAGTGTCCTCCAAAAGTAAAGGCGGTTTGATCCGAAAGACTATTATCAGTTTGGTTGGTTGACAAGATGTTATAAAATAAAATCTCACCATATAATTTAACGCAGGGAAATGGTGCAGTCGATAGATCAAGACTTATTGCGTGGGTATCTTTTCTATTTTTTATTTTTTCAACTGCCCCAAGTGGTATGGTGGGTAATAAGTAATTATGATCAACATCTCGATTGCCGTAAACCATCGTTTCGGTGACTGCAAAATGAAAATTTGAATTTGGCAGGTAATCGAGACGATATCCTGCTAAATATTTCTTACCAAAACCACTCCGCAAGGATAAATGAATGAAGGTAAAATAGAGCTTGTCAAATTCGGCGTTTAATCTGATTAGTTCAACCGGTGGCATGTTTTCTGACAAGCTCAGACCTCCACGAAAACCGGGTCCCCAAAATATTTTATCTCTTCCGACTTCAAACCGGAGCCATTTTTTCTCATAGACGAAATATGCCAATGCGTTATCTTGGTATACATTGTCTCCCGTGATGTTGATCGGTAATCCTTTTTCAGGATTGAAATTTAAACCTGATCCCCTTTTTTGATTGGTTCCTTTTGTGGCTGAATTATAAAAATCCAAATTTAGCCCTAGTTTGCTACCCAGGCATCCCCTGATAATAAATCCCGCCTTAGTCGTTGAAATTAACCGGTTCCTCAAGTCGATTTTATTTAAACTCAGATCAAGATATTGCCTGCCGTAAAAGTCAAGGTAGAACTTTCCGGAATCTTCCGTCAAGCTCCAAAGATGTTTTTCCTTTTCAGCTGAACCTTCTTCCATATTATTAATGATTAATTCGTCGAAGAAATCTCCTTTCAGTTGATAAAATAGTTTTTCCTCGGAATGGCTCAACGCTTGAGATGAGATAGACATATTAATCCCGATCTGTTGAATTATATTTGTAAAAGAAATCCTTGAAAACGGATGTACCCGACTACCCGGAAAGATGAATAATTTCTTTGCTTCCAACCTTTCAATAAAACTATACCCCCAGTATTCATCTGGGACATTAACGCTCTGACCAAAACACACCTGGACGGCGAGGAATATGAACGAGGCAGACAAATGAAATTTTAGCGTTCTAAACATTGTTGAATAATCAGGCTATTTTTTGGGTTCAGAAAGAACTATTACTGCTGTCCAAGCGAATCTTCTCATGATCGGAAAAAGAGTGAAGAAAGCCCGGTCTATTTGATCAAGAATGTTTAGTAATCTATTGAACCATGATAGATTGCGAAAAGGTACAGCCAACAAAATAAATAGATGATAAAAATGTACTGAATAGC
>JAFGSU010000039.1 GCA_016934435.1 Candidatus Zhuqueibacterota bacterium
CACCCACGGTCTGTACAGCAACATCATCACCGCCCTGACCGTGGATGCAGATGGCACACTCTGGATCGGCACCTTGCAGGGTGGACTTGCGCGATGCAAAGAAAATGCCATCCGTGTTTTCGATTTCAGAGACGGTTTGACCAATATGGATATTTACTCGCTCATGACCGATCATACGGGAGCGGTCTGGATCGGCACACTGCAAGGGCTGTACAGATTGAACCGTGACCAGAACCG
Source organism: Candidatus Zhuqueibacterota bacterium (assembly GCA_016934435.1). Taxonomy (GTDB): domain Bacteria; phylum Zhuqueibacterota; class Zhuqueibacteria; order Residuimicrobiales; family Residuimicrobiaceae; genus JAFGSU01. Next base: position 238 of record JAFGSU010000039.1, read on the forward strand.
AATTGCCTATATTTCCGGCACCTCCTACACGCCGGTGACCGCGTTAATAGCGGATACTACCGGCGCGCTCTGGATCGGAACCATGGCGGATGGTCTTTTATGTCGGCGCGCCGGGCGCATTGCACATTGCCGAAAGGAGGTTGAATTGCGCGACGACTATATTCGGGCGCTGTTCAAAGACCGTAAGGGTCATCTCTGGATCGGCACAGACAGCAATGGGTTGTTACAGCTGAAAAAGGCTAAAGCCGCAAGTTTCACCCGCGCCCAGGGCTTACCGGAAGCCAAAGTCACCGCCGTCCTTTCGGATATGAATGAATCTATCTGGCTGGGCACGCGCAGCAGTGGCGTGTGCAAATTATCAGAAGGCCGTATAACGAAACAGCTGAATAAGAAAACCGGTCTTTTGAGCAACCGTATTCAAGCGCTCTTTCAGGATGATAGCGGCGCCCTGTGGATCGGCAGCGAAAATGCGGGCGTCACCATTCTGCAGGGGGGCGCCGTAAAGCATCTCACGGTGAAATCGGGATTACCTTCCGAACGCATCACCACGTTTTTGCAGGATCGTTTCGGCGCCCTCTGGATCGGTACCGGCCGCGGCATCGCGCTCTATAGTGGGAATAAACTACGTATAATCAAAGAATTACAGTTGCTGCAGAACGAATATGTTCATGCGCTGCTGCAGAGCCGCGATGGCGCCATTTTTATTGGGTGCAAAACAGGGGTGTACAGATGGACCGGAAGCGATTGTCAAAAAATCAATCTTCAGGATCAACCATCCTCCATGGAAGTGCTGGCCCTGTACCAGGATGCCGACGGCATCCTGTGGATCGGCACCAATGGCCATGGTCTGATCCGATTGGATGACGGCGCCAGTATAGCCATAACAAGCCAAACGGGCCTGCCGGATAATTATATTTTCAGCATCCATGAGGCTGACGACGGATTTTTATGGTTCAGTTCCTATAACGGTGTGTTCAAAGTGCGGCGCGCGTTGCTGAACGAGTTTGCAAAAAAGAAACGCCGCCATGTTCCATTTTGCTGGTATGATGAGTCGGATGGCATGCCGAGTCGGCAATGTAATGGAACCGGCTCCTCCGCCGTGGCCAGAGGTTCGGACGGCAGGATATACTATCCCACCGTGGCCGGCCTGGCGATTTTTTCCGATTCTGAAAAACCTTCATCCGCTCCTCAGGGTATCCTCGAAAAAATTGAGGTGAATGCAAGTACGATAAAAACAGCTCCGGCTTTTACCATCGACCGCACCGCTGTCCTAAATATTTCATTCACCGCCATCGATTTCTCCGCACCGGACAAGCTACGTTTTTACCATCAACTCGAGGGGGAGGATGAGGACTATATCTACACCGGCCCGGGACAAATGCGACGGGCGCGCTATTCGAATCTAAAACCGGGCGATTATACTTTTTATCTCAAAGTGGTCAATAATGACGGCGCTCAGAGCGAAGCGGATGCGCTGGCAACGGTGCACGTTCGTTCCGGCTTAGTCGGCAAACTCGCTATTTTCACCGCACTCATCCTGCTTTTACTGACGGTCGGAGGTCTGGCGATTTATTATTATAAAAGGAAATATAGGCCGATAGCGATTAAATACGGCACTTCAACCCTCGATCGCAGCCGAATCGAAGAGATTGTAACCAAACTCCTGCACCTCATGGAAGTGGAAAAAATCTACCTGAATCCCGATCTAACCCTGAAGGACCTGGCCGGGCCGCTCAGAATTCACTATAATCATCTCTCCCAGATCATACATGAACGGTTTGGGATGAATTATAATGATTTCATCAATAAATATCGCGTCGCCGAAGCGCAACGACGGCTGACCGATGCCAAAGAGAGCGACAAAAGCGTCTCGGAAATCATGTATGAAGTGGGATTCTACTCCAAATCCGTCTTTAACACGGCTTTTAAAAAATTCACCGGTACAACGCCCAGCCGATTCAGAAAAGGAGGAGTGTGAGCCGGGTTTGATTGATGGACTGTTAACGGCAAGCCTATGAAGTCAGGCCACTCGGCCTTAAAAAAATGTCCTCCTACGCCATCCGGTTTATTGTCAAGCCGTAAAATGCAAGCCGACCGTAATGGTTCGAAATTTCAATTCAGAACCTCCCATGGGTTCTGCTGTTCAATTACGGGCTACTTTTTTTTAAAATATGCGTATAATTAGGTGTGACAGGACAGGATCGATCAGGCGAATGTATATTATTTAAGTTGAACCTGAAATGTTCCATCTGTTTTCACTTTTCACTTTAACGGCATTTATCAGTTTACGGGAAGGTGATGAATGGCTCAGTTTAGGGAAAAAATAACAGATGGATCCGGTCATATCCCGATAAATGTGACGCAATCGAATATGGACAAAATCTAACCGAACGGAGGATGTTATGAAAAAGATCAGCATGATCATCGTCACTATCATTGCACTGTTAGCGCTAACCCTTACAGCGCGCCCGGATAAGACGGTGGAAAAGGTGTTCGACATGAAGGAGAAAGTCAAGGTTAAACTGGCGCTGGGCAATTGTCTTTTTCAGAAAAGCAGCGACAACAGGATACATGTGCATTTAGTTTATTCCTATGACGACGACGTGTTCAAACCTGTATTTTCCGAAAGAGAAAAATACCTGACGGTGGAAGAAAAATTCGAAGGTAAAAAGTCGGGCGATCATGGCCAGGGCCATTGGACGATCTCGGTTCCCGATAATGTAGAAATTGATTTCAACACCGGCACCGGCGATTTAACCCTGAATGGCATAGAGTTGGAACTGGACGGCAATACCGGTACAGGCGATATTGAAGTAACGGACGTTAAAGGAGAGCTGGAATTGAACACCGGCACCGGTGACATAAGCATGGACCAATGTGACGGTGAATTTGAAGTGAATTCCGGCACCGGCGACGTGATGATTGCCAATACCAGCGGGACTATTGATGCCAATAGCGGCACCGGTGATGTAGAGGCCAAAAATATCACCATCGTCGAAGAAGGGGATTTCAACTCGGGCACGGGCGATGTGATAATCGTGGAACCCAGAGGAACCGATTTCGAATTGTCACTGAACTCCGGCACCGGCGATGCCGTCCTCGATATGAACGGCGTGCCGGTGCAGGGCTATTTCGAGTTCAAGGCCCATGCCAGGAGAGGAGAAATAACCTGTCCGGTCAAATTTGACCAGGAAGAAGTGTACAAGGACAACGGCAGCGAATATATGAAAAAATCCTTCACCAAAGGAAAGGATACCCCCCGTTATCGTATCAGCACGGGAACAGGCGAGGCAAGGTTAAAGCTTTAGGCGCCTGTCGCAGCCGTACCACTTGAGCACATGTTCGAGCCGGGCGCATTCTCCAGCGCGTCCGGCTTTTTTTTTGTGTGGAATTATTTTGGCTCAGCCGGACGTTTTACTTTGCGTATGTGAGCATAAATTATTGATAAAAGGCTTGTTTTTTATTCCGGCCGGATGTAAGTTTAATATAATTTGGGTGCGGTGTTACCTTGCAAACTGAACTTAAGATATGCCACCCAGAGTTACTTCATTAACCTGTGGGCACCGAACCGGTGTCAAATTGCATCATTTTTCAACTCCTGTTATAATTACGACTCACCACCCTAATTACTTGTTTCTTATTGCGCATTGTCTATCATTGAGAAAATAGAGAAACAGAATGAGATGTGATGGGAACAAGATAATGTTCCATTCTATTATTTGTTTCAGCATAAACTGGAAAAAGGAGGCATTATGCAGAATATGATACGAAACCTGCTGGTCCTATCTTTGCTGTTTGTATTCTCAGAGGCAAGAACCGATTACTGGCAAAAGATGCCGTCACCGGACGGTGGTAATGTCAGAACGTTACTCACTCTGTCGAACGGTCATGTGCTTGCGGGCCTGCAATATGGCGGCATCTACGGTTCCAGAGACAATGGACTAACGTGGTCGCGTCTGGGAACAGAGCTGGAGTCCAATCCGATAGAAAGTCTGGTCCAGGCGGATGACGGCTCTGTGATTGCCGGCACCCTGAGCGGCGTCTATCGGTCGACGGACGGAGGAATCAACTGGCAACCAGCACAACAGTCGGCATATATCTATAGCCACTTTCGCCTCATCACCAAAATTAAAAGTGGCCATCTTTATGCCGCAACCGAATCCAACGGATTATTGCGCAGTACAGACCATGGTCAAACCTGGACTCCTGTTGGAGTGGGGGTGCTGGAGAATAGTATCTATGCTTTCACCGAGCATCCCTCCGGGACGCTGTTCGTAGGAACCGGCAATAATGCCGTGTTTCGTTCGCAGGATAAAGGTGCGACCTGGGAAAAAAAGTCCAACGGTCTGCCCGATCAGGGGGTTTTTTGCCTGGGCTGTACGACCGACAGCACGCTGTATACCGGCAGTTCCAACAGTCAGACTTTTTTCAGCAAGGATCTGGGTGAGAACTGGACCCCGGTGGCACCGAATACAGTCACATGGACTGTTCACTTTATCCATCAGCATGTCGATGGCTCTATCTTTTTAGGCACACCCAGTTTCGGATTGTACATATCCAGGGATAATGGCGCCACCTGGAGCAGCGACGCCCAGGGTTTGATTGATATCGACGTACAAACCATGGTATCAGGGGCCGATAGCAGTCTGCTCCTGGGTACGTCGGGCGTCGGCATCTTCAGGAGTGCTGATTCAGGCGTTTCCTGGAAAAGCTCGATCGATGGATTATCATCCATACCCCTTGACGAGATGGTGTTCCACAATCAATCCGGAACGATGTATTTATTGACCTATCAGGCCGGCATTGCGCGTTCAAAAGACAACGGCCTTAGCTGGAACTACATCAACAACGGCTTGCCGAATATTAAGATTAATGAGCTCCTTGTTACCCCAAATGGCGACCTGTTCTGCAGCCGATTCGGTTATGGCATTTTTCGCTCCACCGATCAGGGCGATAGCTGGCAGGAGGCGAGTAACGGCTTGACAACCTGGTCGATCCAATCGTTATACTATCATCCCGGAAAAGATGAGCTCTGGGCCGGCTCTCTGAATAACGGTATGATCTTTCGTTCCAGCGACCGGGGAAATCAGTGGGTAAAATCGGATTCGGGCATGTCCAGTGTGGCCATTACAGCGTTTGCAGCGGATTTGCAGGGGAACCTTTATGCAGGGACTACCGGCGGACTCTATCGCTCCAGCGATGACGGCAAGTTCTGGCAGCACCTTGAGAATGATTTTGCTCAATCCATGGTCACACTTTTACGAATTCATCCCGATGGCGATGTAATTGCCGGAGTGGCTTTTTATAAAATATTTCGCTCCGGAGATAACGGCGCAAGCTGGCTGCCGGCCTTTGATCTGGGATATAATTACAGCCCATACGGACTGGTCATTGATAAAAACGGATTAGTCTACGCCGCCCTGTACAATGAAGGCATATTCCGTTCATCTGATAAAGGCGATACCTATGAAAGAATTGACAGTGGCTTGCCCGATTACCAGGCCGACTTTTTGGCGTTGGATCATAATAACCATCTGTATACCAGCGTTTATGCCAAAGGACTGTATAGATCGGTGGAAAAGGTGACCGGCGTTGAGGCAACCGGTACTTATCAACCCAAATCTTTCAGTCTGGAACAAAATTTTCCCAACCCGTTCAACTCGAATACTACCATTCATTTCAACCTGCAGAAATCCGGTCGCGTGGTTTTAAAAATATTTACTGTCCGCGGCAGCGAGGTAGGTACGTTGTTGGATCAGTATATGCAGCCCGGTGAACACAAAGTCTCGTTCGAAGGTAATGATCTTACTACCGGCGTCTATTTTTGTCGTTTACAGATCGGGGATGCGGTTGCGGTTAAAAAGATGATATTATTGCGGTGAGCGCCAAGCGAAGCTCGAATATCACTAACTGGGTGAGAAAGGGAAAATGCGAGCCCAATCAAGTCCCAGTCATGGTAAAACTCTAAAGCCATGTAGCGAGGAATCGGAATAAGATTGGAAATGATTTTATTCTAAGCGATTCGACAAAGTAGTCTGAAAGGACGCAACGCAAATGACCGGGTTGTAATGCAAATGAACACAGGAGTAGCCTCGTAAAGAGCAAAGACTGGGATGGACGAGTCTCTATTTTATAGACAAAGTCAGCATCACAAACAAGGGAATTAGAGAGC
>JAFGSU010000443.1 GCA_016934435.1 Candidatus Zhuqueibacterota bacterium
AAAAATAGTCAGTAATAACAATAACTTGGCAGACTCTCGCCAATCACCTCAGAACCTACTAATCTGGTCATTTCACCATATCGTCGTGAAATGACCAAATCGACAAGTTCGACATCGAGCAGGTAACCATCAGTCGGCGAGGAATTTTATTTCAACCATTTCATTGACTCGGTTTTTGGTATCCTCGGATAGCGCCTCGAACTCCTCGCGTGTGAGCAAGCCCGCCTGAAGCCAACCGCAGAATACCATGAAAACAGTGGATCTTCGCCAATTGCCAAACAGGTTTAGGACCATTTTATCGCTTTCGATGATAAAACGATACAATTCCTGAAAAGTCTGGTGGGGGGTGCATTCGTCCTCATCCCAGTGGCACCTGGGTTCGACTTTTTTTACAATTCTTTCGCAAAAGCGGTTTAGAGCTTTTTCGCGAATGCTGCGCAATATCTGCCAATCCGCCTCTGGCATATTATTCATCATTTCGACCGTCTCGCTGGTTATTCAGTGATCTTTGCAGCTAATATCAATCTTCCTCATAAGAAGCGCGCAAGCTCGGGGTGGGGGGCTGGTCCTGCCAGTTTTTATGATACCATTTGTAAAACCGATTTACCAAATCCCGGGACAGCTAAAATTTTCCTGATTTTTTATCCCCGGACAGGATGCAAATATGTTGCTAAAGTTACCTGACTGGTCTAACACCGATTCGATAACTACAGGTTAAACCATCAACCTTGTGAGTGGCACGTTATCTGCTCCGTTTACAAGTTAAGCCATCATTCAAGTCCAAGATGTTCCACTTTAATTTTATATATTTTTTTTTATTTATGCAACAGGAAAAGGTAAAATTCGAAAACAGGGTCGCTGCAGGAATATAGGTTAATATCGGGCTCATTTTTTATGGTTTTAGAAAAACAGCTGTTATTACCCAGTTTATGGGGACTCAGGGGTGGGTTATTTTCTTTCGATAAATTTCAATCCCGACCAGGTAGCATCAACAGCGCAAATTTTATAATCCACCAGTCCGGCCGCCAAACCTGCCTGTCGCACCTGTTGCTGTTTGAGCGCTGTTTGCTTTTTCCAGATGATCCAGAGCGGTGTTCGGTTTTTTAAACTCGCAACATGAACAACGGCTTGCTGTAAATCCTCCTTGGAGCGCACAAACCAGAGTATGAGATCGGATTCGGATGTATCTGCTACGAAGGTGACGCCTTCCGGTAAATCCAACAGGGTTTGCACAAAGGACTCCGGCGCCTGGATCAAAGCCACGCGTGAATAGGGAGTAATACCCAGTTTTTTTACCAGCGCTACGCCTGCATAACTCTGAAAAATAGAACTCGGTATTATAGGATTTTTGCATGACTGCTTTAAAAGCTGCGGAAGATCGGAGAGCGCCGCTTCCCAGCTCGTATAAACTGCATCCGGTAATACTTGCTTTATCCGCGCTACTTTCGCCGGCTCGCCATCCAGGAAAATCAGCTGGATATGACGTGTCGCCTTTGCCCGGCGAATGGCAACGGCGAGGTCGCGTCCTTGAGCAGGCAGTCGCGTCAGATCGATGAGGACTGCATCGGGCGGATTCTTTTGCAGGTCCTTAAAAAATTGCGGCGGTCGTGGTACAGAAGCATCTACTTCATGCCCCAGGTCGGACAGAGGTCGGGCTTTAATTTGGGCTTCCCCTGAATGCCAGTGAATGAGACGAATATATGCCATAACATCCTTTCTCTTGCGATCTCCGTCTTTTGTGCTTCAAATGCTGGTCCATCGGTGCGATACGGGATTGTGGATAGTCCTCTCCACGGTTGCTTCTGCGTCGAGGCGTGGAGAAAGATAATGGTTTTCGTAAAAACAAAACGGCTCGCCGAAATGATCATGACGTCTGGTGCAGCGCCTTAATGATGGCCATCAATATTCGCCGCGGCAAAATGCGGGTGCTGAAAACACCGAGTTTATTCATGAATCCCGGAATCACCAGCCTTCGTCCGGCAACGAATCCTTGATACCCCGCCCGTGCCGCTCTGGCAACATCCATATAAGGCATCAGATTGAAGCGAACCAGGCGCGAATTGTTGATCCCTGCGCGACTCTGAAATTCAGATTTGGTCGGCCCGGGACAAAACGCCGTGACCGTGATCCCTTTGTCTTGATATTCAGACGCCAGCGCCAGGGTAAATGATAATAGAAAAGCCTTACTGGCGTAATAGACCGCCATCAAAGGGCCGGGTTGAAACGCGGCTGTAGAAGCAACATTGAGGATGCGACCGCGGCCGCGTTGTAACATGTCCGGCAAAAAAAGCTTGCATAATGCGACCACGCAATTCATATTGACCTGCATCATGTCAAGATCGCCGGCTAAATCTCTTTGATGAAAATATCCCCCTGCGCCATAGCCGGCATTATTGACCAGACTATCGATCCGGAGATTGTCATCCGCCAGTGCGTCGTAAATTTTCTGCGCCGCTGCCGGTGAACTCAGGTCCTGCACGATGATCCTGACCGGTACATCATACAGCTGCTGTAATTCCTCGGCTACCTGCCGCAATCGTTGGCGGTTGCGCGCCACCAGTACCATGTCATTGCCATCGGCGGCGAACCGTTTCGCCAATTCATACCCTATGCCGGTCGAGGCGCCGGTGATGAGAACAGTGTCTTTCATATCAATAAACCCAACCGGATCGTAGCACCCGGCGATAGGTGCGCACCGCTTCAAAGATTAACACCCATGCCAATGCCATCAGCACCATAGCGATCACACCGACGGTGCTGAATCCATATTGGTCGATGAGCTGTGCCAGCGCCCAGATGGTCATTACGTTCATGAAGAGCACAGGCAAGAGGATATAAAGCGTCCTTTTTCCGGTTTTTTTCAGCCATACTAAAATGACCAGCAGGGTCAGACCGGCTAATAGCTGATTGGTGGCGCCAAATACCGGCCAGATGGCTTTCCAGGCCGGCATGGGATTGCCCTGCGCGTCTTTGAGGGTGATGAGGACAAAAACTGCCGGTAATATCAGGCTTACGAGTGTGGCTGAATATCGCGCCAGGGTGCCTTTGATCTGAAAAAATTCTTCGAAAATGTAACGCGCCAAACGCGTAGCGGTATCCAGTGTTGTCAAAATAAAAGTGGATAAGGCCAGCAAACCAAAGGCGCTGCCCAATTCCTCCGGGATGCCCAGTACGGAGAGGAATTTGCCCATGCCGGCGCCGTATACGACCAGCGGCACCCTGGCGGTTAGGGGATCGCCCATGGGCAGCATGGCTACGGTGGAGAGGGCAATCACTGCCACCACAGCCTCAATCAGCATGGCGCCATAGCCAATGGGTCTGGCATCCGATTCTTTATTGAGCTGTTTGGACGAAGTACCCGACGCGACCACCGAGTGAAATCCGGAGCAGGCGCCGCAGGCCACGGTGATGAACAGGATGGGAAACAAGGCCCCCAATCCTGGCGCATACCAGGCAGCAAACGCCTCATAATTCAACGAATAACCGCCGAATAGAATACCGATAAATCCGCCGAGAACCGAAGCGTACAGAAGATAGGACGACAAATAATCTCGCGGCTGCAATAAAATCCATACCGGCGTCGTCGATGCAATAAAACAATAGAGTAAGAGGATCACATTCCACGTCTTAGCCGGATGATCGGATATTAAAGCCGGCAAGATATCGGCCTTTAGCGGTAGCAAATGACCCAGATAGGTGGCCATAAAAATGAGCGGCACGAAAATGATGGAAGCCCACAGCACCGGTAGCTTAAATCGATAAATGGCAACACCGAATCCCAAGGCAAACAATATAAACAACGCCGCTGAAGTTGCCACACCGCCATCCTGGACAAAAGTGGTGGAAGTCAAATCCATGAACACCGTGAGCACATACACCAGCGTCAGCCAGATAAATGCGAGCAAAAGATGGTAGGCCAGGGGCGACATGTACTCTTTGGCGATCTGAGCGATGGAACGGGCTTTATGGCGGATGGAGGCCATAAGAGAGGCAAAATCGTGCACGCCGCCAATGAAAATAGCGCCAAATAATATCCATAACAGCGTCGGCATCCAGCCAAACGCAACCGCGGCGATGATGGGGCCGACAATGGGCCCGGCGCCTGCGATGGAAGAGAAATGATGCCCCAGCAGCACCGCCCGATGCGCCGGCACCCGATCGACGCCGTCATAATCGGTGTGACTGGGGGTAACATGACTGTCGTCCAGTTCGAACTGCTTTTTTAGAAATCCGCCATAAAAACGATAAGCAATGGCAAAAATAACCACAGCCGAAGAAAGCAGGATGAATAACATATGAAAAACCCCGCGTTTTTTGTACGTCTACATTTTTCAAAGAGGTACATTCAGCATCTATTAATTATCGGTAATGGATGTATGTGCAGGCCATACATACCAATATAAAAAGACTGTAAAAAAAATTCAATATGTAAATGCAATGGCGCAATTTTTAATGCCGTAATGATTTTCATGGAACATGATGACGAACACCCCCTTCCATCTTGCCCCGAAATATTTTTTTCATTGTGTGCCCTCCGCTTCCAAGCACATGGCGGAGATTGCTTCATCCCAGCGAAGATTTGATCATAAACGCAACTTTGGTTCCTCCACTCGCAATGACATGCTTTCTTTTGTCCTTCTGGGAATAATGGCACTTTTACCATACCCAGCTCGCGATGTCAGGTATGGGAGTGCCCAGCCTCGGTTGCGTTTTTACCGCGTCGACATGGTGAAAAGAAGAAAAGCGGCATCGTGCCACCGTACTCCGATAGAGTATACAGGGACTGTACGGCAAAGAGCGGACAGGAATGTCCGCTTTCCGATTGTGCGTAGGAAAGCGGCGTTCCGCCAGAATAAGGGTGGCTGCCGAACGCCATACAATTATGACCGGCAGCGTGGTAAATCCGAATAGGTCACCCTTTTCCGCGATCAACTTTTCAAGCGCCTTGCGCTATCCCAGGTACAAATAAAAAAATCCCATCTTGTAACTACAGACGGGATTCATCATTCTGAACCGATTCTTGGCCGATTATAAAAGCGCATCAACCAGCCACCATCGGTCTCGCTTTTTCAATCAACTATTTAACTATTCAACACTTATGTGGAGCCCACCTGAAAGGTGGACCCCATCAAATTCATTTTGATTCACAACAACCTGGATTTTTCAGTAAATTTGATATCCATCTTTTCCAGCTCCTGTAAAACCGGTATATAGATTTCCGGCATCACCGGAATCTGCACGCCGGTCATATTGATCTTACCGGTGAGCATCAGTTTTACCGCAATGGCGGCGGGCAGGCTGACGGTGCGCGCCATGGAAGAATCGCCGCCCGGTATGCCGTAATCGATCAGCAGCGCCACGATGGCCTCTTTTTTACCGTCCGGATACTCGGCGATAAAGTCGTGCTGCAGCACGATCATATCGCGTTCGCCTTCCTTGTAGGCCATCTTTTCCGACATCACCGCCGTGAGGGCATCGAGGATGCTGGGCGGATCGGATTTCAACAGCTCATTGCCGAACAGCCCCAGCCATTCCATCCGCGACAGAATCTCGTGCGATTCCGGCAGATTCAGATGCTTCGCCATGTTCGATTTGACGGTTTCAGCCTTGCCGTTTATCAGCGAGGCGGTCACCTGCGCCCATGTCATTTTTAGCAGCTCGGGATTGACTGTATCATCGAGGTAACCCAGATTAACGATCTTTTCCATGGTCTCGCACCAGCCGAGGTTACGGAACGTGCCGCGGAAGATGGTTTTGGCGTCCCACAGACCGTACAGGCTCTGATATTGCATCGAATCGCGGTTGGGATACACCTCCAATTCGCCCAGGCCCTCGACGTCTTTGCGCCAAACGGTGCGGAATAAATCCTTATTCTCAATAACCATATCTTTACCGTCCTTGAGGAAATGGGCGTTATTCTTTCCCGCTAACAGCACACCGCGCGGGCTCCAGGAAAATTTATAGCCAAAGGGATTATCATTGGCTTCGGGCGCCGGCAGTCCGCCGCAACACGACTCGAATGAAACGATCTTGCCGCCCTTGTTTTCCACTTCGTGTATGGTTTTCATCGCCGACATGTGGTCGATGCCGGGATCGAGACCGATTTCATTGAGAAACAGCAAGCCGTTATCCCTGGCCTGCTGGTCCAGTGCCTTCATGGCCGCACTCACATACGATGTAGTTACCAGATGGCTTTTATGTTTGAGACAGTAGCCAGCCACCTGCATGTGATACGTCCACGGCAGCAGACTGATGGCGACATCGGATTCAGCCACAAGCGATTCGAGTTTTTCCGCTTCCTGCACCGTCACCGCCACCGCACGTCCTTTCGGATGGCCCTGAATCAGCGCCTCAGCCTTGCTCACCGTACGGCTGCCGATTACCACCTCGATATCCGGCTGATCCAGCAAATAACGCACCAGCGGTCTGGAGACAAGACCGGCTCCAAGAACCAAAACTTTCTTCATACGATCTCTCCTTAACGTTTGGGTAAATATTGACTCAAATAGGTATAATCGGGTGTTAATCGCCCGTTATGGACGATGACGGCTTTTTTTATTTCAGCCGGTAATTCGATTTCACTGAAAGGTTTTTGCCATTCCGCCCGGGCGACGGCCGGGATCAAGTGCCAGAGTGAATCGCTGAAAAAATGCGAGGCGTCGCGCGGTAACTCTGCCGGCAGATTATCGATAGCCATGACCAAAATGCCGTCGCCGGTGTGACCATCGCTGACGGCGCCGGTAACTGGATGATAGGCGAAAACAGGCTGGTCGGGTGTCGTGACTTTTTCAGTGCATTCGATGGAACCATTGATATCGCAGCTGACATCTCCGATCAGCTGTAGTTTGAGCGGTTGCCCGGAGACGGAACGGTCGCGTAAAAATTCTTTGGTCACCAGTCTCGGATACCGTTCGTCCCAGTAGATGCCGTTGACCAGAACGTGCAAGTACGGTAAATAGTTTTCGAAAATACCTCGATACTTTTGCGGATGGCGGAAATAATCCATTTTGTCGAAGAGGATCGACGAATCGATGGGTTCAACCATATGTTTCTCTTCAAACTGGACTTTATAAAGTAATGCATCGGAGCGAATGGACAGGGACTCAAGGTCTTCCGGCTGGATGGCCGTATGGGGCAAAAGACCAAATATCTCCTGGGCGCCTCTGGAAACATGGCCGTAACCGCTGAAACCGAAAACCAGCGGCCGGATGGCTTCCGGCAGGCCTTGCGCCAATAAATCAGTACCTATTTCCCGCAAATGACTCCTGATGTCGGCCAAATCGTGATATTCGTAAGCCGGTTTTATCCTGGTTAAGGGCGTAAGAAATCCCTGGTGTTTGAGGCGCAAACCCAGGGCGCGCAGCGTTTCCACCATGCCGGCCATACCCGCAAATCCGCCGAAAAATACCAGCCGGCGGCTTCGCTCATCGGCAATGCATTCATAATCGATCAGCGTGCATTTGAGATCGATTATTTTCTGCAGCATGGGCATGTTGTAAGGTTGTCCCTTTATGGTGTGGGAGAAAAAGAGATAGATTTTTTCAGATAGGATGAGATGCTGTGGAATCTCCTTGATCCCCATGATGATCCGACACGGCGAAAGATCTTCACAAGCCTGAACACCGACTTGCAGGTACTCCTGATCGGAAAAAGCGCGGCCGGGAAACGGTTGAACACAGATCCGAATGTTGTGTTGTCCCTGCAAAATTTCGGCATGCTGAGGCGTGATGGCCACGCGCCGCTCCCAAATATTTTTATCTTCCCGTCGTAAACCGACCGATGCGTTCATGCGATTGCTCCCATATCGGACCTCTTCCTCTGTTCCGCAGTTAAATATTCCATTGGCCTGATGGATACCAGCTGTGCACGTATTAGCCATTTACCAGAGGCTCGCGCAGAATTATGAACTTTAATTTTACTAAAAATTAGGCATAAAAGCAATTGAAATTTAACACCGGTTCGGCGCTCGCAGGTTAAAATGGTAATCCCAATGGGCAGATCAAACATCTGTGTGCTGTTGCAGCCATGCCATGCAGTCTTGTAGCGACTCGGCATAATAGAGCTGATCGGGAAAACAGCAGGATTGAAACAGGGCGTGTACATCGAACTTGAGCAGGCACACTTTTTTACCGCTTTTCAGCGCCAGGGCGATCTCCGAAATCGTACCGGCGCCGCCCGGCAGCGCCACCACCACATCAGACGACAACACATTGATCACGTTGCGCGCGGCGCCCATCTCGGTGAAAATGGGAATGTCGATGAAGGGATTGGCCCCCCGGCGCGAGCCGCCCGGCAGAACGCCGATGGTGAGGCCATTGCGGCTTTTCGCCCCCTCGGCCGAGGCGCGCATGACGCCGGCGTCGCGACCGCCATTGAGCAGCGCCCAGCCCTGTTCGGCAATCATCGCGCCCAGCTGAAAAGCAAGCTCATAAATCGGTTGTGCCACATCTGAACCGCCCATGACGCCGATGATGACTGTCCTCGAACCTCTATTTATCATTTCTTTTAATCCGATTGCCGCGCTGCCAAAAAAATAGCCTCTGATCCTTGCGCCTGTCAAAATTCCAAATCGAACGAGCGGTCATCTTCACTGCGCTGAATCAATTTCGTGGAAATGTTTCTTCGTTTACGCGTACGATTATACCGTAATACATAATGTAAAATACGTTTACACCGATAAATAATCAAGATAAAAAACCCGTAACGAACAGTTTTTTCAAACTGATCAAAAATCCGCCATCATTGAGATCCATTTTCAATCTTTATTTTTC
>JAFGSU010000444.1 GCA_016934435.1 Candidatus Zhuqueibacterota bacterium
GTGACACAGTCACTGCACTCCATATAACCGGCGGCGACACAGTCACTGCACTCCAAATAACCGGCCGTGACACAACCACAGCACGCCAAAGCGCTGCCCTGAAAAAACCCACCGCACCATGCTTTTTATTCTCCGTCCATTTTCCTGAATAACCTCAACTTTTCCATCAACGCATACAACCGTTCGGAGGTCTGGTAGCGACCGTTGGCAAACACGCCATAGTCGCCGCCGCCGGCCATGGCGGATGCAAACCGGGTGGAATTGGTGTGAAACAGCCATATATCAGTCCAGATTCTCTCGACCGCCTCATCAAAAATATTCTTACCCTGCGGCAATCCCTGCGCATATCCGCGCGTCCAAAGATCGGTCAGAATTTTTGTGGCTTCAAGAGTGATGGCATTAGTCTGTTCAACCGTATGATCGAGCCGAATAAAGTGCGTATCCACCCAGGTCGAACCATGGCAGGTTTTACAGATCGATTTCATTTTTGTATTTCGTTCTTGCTGTTCTTCGGCGCTGATGACAAATTTGGCCACCGGCTCGCCGGTTAATTCCGTTATCAGCGGCAGACCTTGTGAATTTTTTACTTCTCGCAGGTTCGCCTTTTGCGGATGCGGGTGCGCATAAGGAACGCCGAACAGGCGCCAACTCAACCGGTCGCTGTACTGGTGTGTCCGCTCCGCTATCACCGTGTTATCCGGCGACACGATGAGGCTGGCGTGACAGGTCGCACAGGTCGGGACGCTAAAATCCTCGCTGACAACCCAGGGGACGGCATCGAAGTTTGACGCCACCGAGGCGGATTTGAACATGTT
This sequence comes from Candidatus Zhuqueibacterota bacterium, assembly GCA_016934435.1. Classification (GTDB taxonomy): domain Bacteria; phylum Zhuqueibacterota; class Zhuqueibacteria; order Residuimicrobiales; family Residuimicrobiaceae; genus JAFGSU01. The sequence continues at coordinate 816 of JAFGSU010000444.1, forward strand.
GCCGTGTTTGCTCACCTCGTACACCTTGAAAGCCGGCACATCCGGCCCTTTATGACACTCGGAGCAGGTGTAGGGTTTACGCGCTGTTTCGATGGAAAAATCGTGCCGCGGATGGCAGGCGGTGCAGGCCCCCAGACTGCCGTCCGGATTGACCCGGCCAACGCCCTGATTGGGCCATCCCTCCAACACCGGAAACGTCAGCTCGCCGAAATCGGTCTCCTTCGCCGCCAATCCCTTGACCAGAACCTTGCTTCCGTGGCAATAGAGGCACGATTCGTATTCGCTCAGGCTGTCGCGTTCTCCCATCACCAGAAATCCATTTGTATACTGGTAGGGATTGTTAATCGCTCTCATAAGGTCCGAGTAGACTGCATTCTCCACCAGATTGCCATGAGCGTGCGCCATCAGGTTATCGGCATACTGTTCGGCTTCCACCGCATGGCAGGCGGCGCAATCGTTCGAGCTGACGACCACGTTGATGGTGTAGCCGTTATGCTCGAATGCATCCCGGTGTTGTGCCGTGTTCAAACCGTGACATTCATAGCAGCCGACTTTGACCGTCAGCAAATCGGCTTTGATATCATCAGAAGAAATGTGGCGTTCGAGCGCTTCTTTCTTCAGGGCATCCTGCGGTGTGATTTTACTGTGACGGCTTTCGTACCATGAGGCCACCAATCCGGGATGCAATTGCGCATGACAGGTTAGACATTCTTCGGATTCGACGCTGAGGTGCAGCTCCTGCGATCGTGAAGGATGGACGAATGTAAAAATGAGTATGAACAGGATCGGGTAAAATCGTAGAGATTTCATGGCAATTTCCTTCCATTTTAGATTACATCGACTGGGTGCCTGCAGGTTGATTCGGTAATCCTGCGGGGGCACACGATCAGGTTGTTCAGATGGACAAGAGCGAATTAAGGATTCATGCTATTAATCGTATAATAAAAAAATATTTGAATTCAAGCAAGGATTTATTGTAATCATCAAGATCGTTTGCAAATAAACGCCAGACGGCAGGCGAAATGCATCCCGGGTAAATTGGTGGCAGCTGGCAAGCATGGTACCGTTGAACAGAATGTCGATGCAGATTCGGTGTTAATCTGCGAACTGCACTGAAAATGTGCCACCCACAGAGTCAATTAACCTGGAGGCGCCGAATCGGTGGTCGATCCCCTGCATCCTCTTTTTACTTGAATTTGATGATTTAGTTTTGTATCATTTACCAAGCATCGATGTGAGGCATTACCCGCCTAATATGCTGTATCCGGATACAAGCCCTTTGCAAGAATTTCCTCAACATCATGTCGCTATCGCGATTTTGCCTATTCATGCATCGGCGGGTGTGTTATTTTTTGGGGGGAACAGATGCGGTGAAATAATGGCATAAAATTTGATACATTTTATCAATGGCAATGCTCGTGCGGCACTCCGGGTGCCGCGAGATGTCTAAAACGTTAATTTACTTCTTCATACAGAAACCGGAATTAACAGGAAGTGATGAAAGATGCATAAAAAACGGATTACGTGTGGGGTGGTTTGGGTATTACTGTGTATCATAACGGGCAATCTCAAGGCGGAAGAATTGCTTTTTCCCTCGCCGCCGGCCGTACAGCGGCGGGTGAATTTTTGGGTCAAGGCTTTTACGCAATATAGCAAAAATCATATTATCTTGCATGACAGCGAATATCCACAGGTCATTTACGATGTGGTGGACTTGAACGGCAGCACGGTTTTTGAGTATTTCAACAAACGCGCCCGCTGGCAGAGAGTAAATAGCAGCCGCCAGGAGATCAGGTCGGTATTGCGCAAACTCGCAGCGCTCAAGGAGCCGGTTGACGTTGATCAGCTAAGCGTCCGCGAGCGTGAAGTGTATCTATTATGGGCGCATGTTTCAACTCCAGGAAAGTTTGTTGTGGCGCAAAGAAATCTTCACGCCCAGCAAGGTCTGCGGGGATTGTTTCAGACCGGCCTGGAACGCTCCGGTCGTTATCTGGATACCATGAAGGTAATTTTTCGCGAGCATGGTGTTCCGGAAGATCTGTGTTATCTCCCGCATGTGGAATCCGCCTTTAATTATCGCGCCTACAGCAAGAGGGGCGCGGCCGGCATCTGGCAATTCACCCGTTCCACCGGACGCCTGTTCCTGAAGATCGATTACAGCATCGATGAGCGCTATGATCCCTATCTGGCTACCGTAGCTGCTGCGCGACTGCTGCGCCATAATTACGAGGAACTGGATTCCTGGCCACTGGCTATCACCGCCTATAATCATGGCACCAACGGCATGAAGCGCGCAAAAGAAAAGTTACGCACCGATGATCTCGGCAAAATAATCGAGGAATACGATGGCCGCGCTTTTGGCTTTGCATCCAAGAACTTTTATGCCGAATTCCTCGCCGCCGTTCACGTCGCCAGGAATCATGAAGCCTATTTCCCGGACCTGCAATTCGAGCAACCGATCAAGTATCAGGATTTTAAAGTGCCGAATTATGTCACCCTGGATGCATTGAGCAGAAAATTCGGCATCGACAAAAAAGTGCTGGCACAGCTGAATCCGGCTTTGCGCCATCCCATTCAAAAATCTACACGACGCATTCCCAGAGGGTATGAACTGCGATTACCGGTTGCAGAAGGCATCGATTATGATGCACTGTATGCGCAAGTATCGGCCGCGGAGAAACACGATGGACAGGTGGTGGACAAATACTACCGCGTCGAACCCGGCGATAATCTCAGCAGCATCGCACGCCGGTTCGGCACAACCGTGACGACCCTGGCCGAAATGAATAATATTTCCAATCCTCGCCTGCTGCGTGCCGGACAACTTTTGGAACTGCCCGAGTACTCGCGGCCGACCAGGCTGGCCGGCCGTACATCGGAAAAAGTGCAGGAAACCCTGGGAGGCGGTATTAAAACGACCACGCCCGTACCGGCGGCCCCACAACCGGCTGCGGTCGATACGGTTGTAAATCTTCTATCTCTGGCCCGGAACCACGCCGGCGACGATCAAACCCTCTATGGCCCTTTACCACCAATCACTTCGGCAAATTGGGATTTTGTCGTCGAGTTCGACGAACCCCTGCAGAGTGAGATCATCGTGCAGCCGGAAGAAACACTCGGTCATCTGGCCGAATGGCTCAACCTGCCGGCGCAAAGGCTGCGTAATGTAAACGGTTTATATTATGGTGAACCCCTGCAATTAGGCCAAAGATTAAGAGTCGATTTTTCTCGCGTCTCCGCAGCCGAATTTCATCGCCAGAGGTTGGAATTCCACCGCAGTTTGCAGGAAGACTTTTTCGGCAATTACCGCATCGACGGCACCACCGCTTATGCCATCAAATACGGGGACAGTATTTGGGATCTGTGCAATCGCGTGCTGGATGTGCCTTACTGGCTCCTGGTACGGTATAACAGAGAGATCGATTTTAGCCGACTGCAGCCGGGACAGCAGATTACCGTGCCGGTATTATCGCCGCTGCAGGAGAGCACCATCGTCAATCAGGAACCGGCATAGAGCAGGTAATTAATTTCTCTATCAATATGCCATGGAGCGCGGCAGTCCCCGCCCCAAGGGCAATAAACCCGTCGCCTCCCCTGTCACTGCGAGCGGAGGCGCTGGGTAATCCATTCATGGCCATATGCCGTGGAGCGCGGCAGTCCCCGCCCTAAGGGCAATAAACCGGTTCCCTTGTGGCGGGGATTGCTTCGCTCCAACGCAGTCCTGAAGAAAATGATAGTACCGTTCCTCCACTCGCAATGACAATCTTTTTTCGATTGCGCCGGAGATTGCTCCGGCGCGGGAGCTGGGGAGGGACATCCGTCCCAGCAGGTTCAACTGCAGCCATGCGATTCCGCTCGACCCGGCGGATTGCGGGATGCAAATCCCGTATCAGCATGGCGTCCGGCAGGCATCTGCCGGACGATCAATGAGACTGATCCTATCGTCTATATCAACCATACTAATTTCTTTTCCTATAATGTAACAAAATACATCAACACCATGCGTTTTATCCATGGGGATGAAATGAAAATAAAACAGGAATTTTTATCAGCTATGGTAAATTTAATACAACCTGTTTGATTTTTGACGTAGATTTATTACATTTCAATATAAAAGGTTTTAATCCCAAAAAAATATATCGTCCTTTATGGGGCTTGTTTTAACCGATATGGTCTCCTAAAAATATTGGGTTCCTTCGGGACTTTTGCTTTTTTACAGATTTTTGCAATGTCTCGCAAGCAAAGGTCATTCAGAGGCTATTATTTCCCGAAATGGCAGAGTTGTACGCTTATAGCTAAATCGAGCGATTCATCACATTCTCTGAAGCTGGCAGCAATTTTAACGTAGATCAGTGAGAACAAATTGCCCAATTCAGGTTATGAGCATAATCGAAATAGACAGCGATGTATCAAAGCGATTGGAGACGGGATGCCATCTTTTCATTCCAAACGCGTGATCCTTTTTCTTCTTTTAACCTTCGCCCTGTCTTGGGGATTTGAACTGCTAATCGCTCTCACCATCAAACAAAAAGCCTATCTGGCAACGGGAATGCACCCCCTGGGTATGTTTTTCCCGGCCTGCTCGGCGCTGATCCTGCAGATGTTCGTCTTCAGGGACAGTCCGATTTATTTCAGCACCTTCAAAGATTCTGCCCGGTGGATTTTCTATAGCTTTTTCCTGCTCACGGTGGTGTACAGCGTCTTTACCCTGCTCGCTCTGTTCACCCACATTAGACCGTTGATCCTGCAGGCGGTCGGCGCGATTTTCGTCACTTTGTGGACGTTCGTGGTTTTTTATACGTTTGGCAAATCCAGCCCGGCAAGCCTGCAAACCGCCGGATTGCAGTTGGGGAACACAAGTTTAGGTGTGCGCTTTATCGGCGGTGTGGTTCTGTTTTTGTTGGTGCAAGCGGCGCTGAACTGGATTTTCGGACTGGGCAAATTCCCGGGCATCCTCGACCGCGTTGGCGGCGTGCCGGTTGGTGGCGGTCTCTATCCCTTTGCCGTATTCGTCTTTTTTTTGATATCGGTCGTAGGCACACCCCTGAGCGCTCTGGCTGTGCTCTTTGGCGAAGAATACGGCTGGCGCGGATTCCTCCATAAGGAACTGATAAAACTGGGACCGCGCACCGGCGTTTTTTTGGTGGGGTTGATCTGGGGCGTCTGGCATTTTCCCATTATCCTCAGCGGCATTCACACTTATCCGGCAACAGCGACCGGTTTGTTGTTGGGCATGGTTTTCTTCGTGCTGGTTGGATTCGTATTCAGTTATGCGGTGATGAAAACTAAGAGCATCTGGGTCGTCTGCTTCATGCACGGCATCATGAACAGTATCTATCCTTTTGTGTTGAATCACCTCAATCGTCCCCATGACAAAGTTTTTTCCTTCGGGCTGGGTATTTATGGATTGATCTGTCTGGCGGCTATCGGAGGGCTTATCATGAGGGATCCGATCTGGCGTTCTGCGAATGAAGCTCTGCGCCGAACGGGTTGAGGAATCAGCTGTTCCTGAGCGATATCGAAGCGTCTGACACTCGATCACGCCAATATCTGAACGGTAAACATTTCGAATGTAACCTCTTTCAAAGAAGTGAATTTGGAGGACGTCCATGCCGCAACTGGTAAAAGGAGGCAAACACGTTTTCGCCTGGACGCTCGTCGGCGATGACGGCCGCATCGTCATCCCGCCGGAAGCCCTGGCAGAGTATCGGTTGCACAAAGCCGGAAAACTGATCATGGCGCCCGGCAGCCGCACCTCGGGCGGATTCAGCCTGGGCGCGGTGGAGATGCTCGAAAAATCCCCCCTGGGATCGGTGCTGTCCGCACACCCGAAATTGCGCCAATTCCAGCTGCCGGCCGGCGAGATCGTCCTGCTCGGGAACAAACCCTATTGCTGGGTTCCCCTGCAAAACGGCCTCGTCGTCGTTCCGCCGCAAACCATGAAAAAGTACGGCGTCAACATCGGCGACCGGCTGCTGGTGATCAGAGGCAGCGGCCTGGCGCTCGGATTCGCCGTGCGCGGGCCCATCGTGGCGGAGGCGGAAAAACATCCCGAGCTGGCGATATTTTCGCTGCGGCGATGAATAGTAATTTGAATCCAATCCGTACAGA
>JAFGSU010000445.1 GCA_016934435.1 Candidatus Zhuqueibacterota bacterium
CACTAAACTTTTATAAAAGAATATCAAAGTCGTTGAGGTTGTCGCAAAAGCCTAAAAATCTCAAGAATCCGGTTTCCTGTTCCGCTTGCTGGAGAGGGCAAGGGTGATGGTAACATATCTCAATATATAGGATTATATTTTCGTCGCTAGGTGATCTTGACCAAGAATGTTTCATAATTATTTTACTTTTTTGGCAGCCCCAATACACCATGATAAGCTTTTTTTAGGATATTAATAGGGAGGTATTGGATCATGAAATCAAATAGTTGTCGCATAGTATACTTCATTATACTCATTGTAGTACCATTTCAGATCTATGCCATAGACTCTAAAATCGACCAAATCCGCCAGGCCATCGCCGAAAAAGGCGCCAATTGGACGGCGGCGGAAAATTGGGTCACACGACTTTCTTTTGAAGAGCAGCGCCGGCTCTGCGGTACGTTTCTGGAGACAAGGGGAACCGTGCAAGGGAAATTGCTAACCCTGCCGCAAGTCGCAGAATTGCCTGCAGCATTAGACTGGCGGAACAACAACGGAAACTATATTACCCCGGTCAAGCGGCAGGGCCTGTGCGGCAGCTGCTGGGCTTTTGCCGCCCTCGCACATGTGGAATCGTGGTGGAAAATTTATCATGCCAACGTCGACAGTATGATCGATTTATCTGAACAGTTCCTGATCGCTTGTGAGAATACTGGATCCTGCAATGGCGGTTATACTGGGTATGCGCTGTCGTTTGTGCAATCGAACGGAATTCCCGGTGAGGCCTGTATGCCCTATACCGCCGACGATGAGATTCCCTGCAGCGAAGCCTGTGAGACCTGGCGGGAAGAAGCGGTGAGGATTCCCGGTTTCGGGATGGTCACCATGGATGATGCCGACGTCGAAAGAATTAAAAATGCCTTGTATGTGCAACCGGTTGTAGCTTCTTTTATAGTCTATGAAGATTTCCTAAGCTATTCAGGTGGTGTGTATGAACACGTGACAGGTAACAAGGTGGATGGCCATGCTATTCTCATCATCGGCTGGAACGATGCCGAACAGAGCTGGCTGTGCAAGAACAGCTGGAGCGCCGCATGGGGCGATAAAGGCTTTTTTCGCATTAAATGGGGCAACTGCGGCATCGGCAGATATGTATACTTTATCTGGGATGAGTTAACATTCGCGCCCGCACTTGCTTTGACTCAAACGGAAACGCAACACGATCTAACAGTGGGTGACATGGCCTCAGAACAAATAATGTTAAAAAACCGAAACGATGCCACGGCAAATTATTTCATCATCGACCGTCAGGTCCAAAAAACCAAATATTTTCACCCTGACACTTTTAACGCCTGGGAAGGCAAATCGTGGTGGTGCGCCGACACCGGCGGCATCGGCTACCTCGATGGCATGATGGAACACCTGGATACGCCGGTATTGGATCTCAGCCAGACATCCTATCCGCAATTGTCGGGAAAGATTTATTGGTCGGTGGAAACCCTCAACGACACCTTTCCCCCCGAACCTCCCTATGACGGCTGGGATGGCGGCAATGTCTGGCTATCTCAGGACGGAGGCGTCAATTTTGAGGTCATTCGTCCCGACTATCCCGCTTATAATCATCAAAGCTTGTCCGCTTTTGGCTTTGGCCACGACCTCGGCACTGGTCCCGGAATTCCCGGATGGGGCGAGACAAGCAACGGCTGGCAATCCTTCGCCTTTGACCTGTCACCATATCGCGCGAAAGAGATTATCATCCGCTTCGGCTTTGCCTCTGATCGCAGTGGCTGCACCAAAACGGATTCGACATGGACCGGCTTTTTTATCGATGATATCCTCATACAGGATGGCAGCACGGTATTATTCGAAAACAATGGCGATAGTGGTACGGCCATGTGTGCCGGCGGATTCCGTACATCCCCAGCCCAAAATTGGCTGTCGGTGCAGGAGCCATTCGGCACTATACAGGCTCATGATTCAACAGTCATTACCTACACGATTAATACCAGGGGCCTCGATCCGGGGGAGTATGACGCCTTGCTCTATTTTTCCGTCAACGATACCACCATGCTGCCGGCAAAGTACTTTATCAACATGCATCTGCAGGCTCCTGCATATGATGGCGCTGTGATCAGGTCCTTTGTCGCTGATGAAGCCGTGACTATTTTAACCGGAACCATTCCAGAGGCTGAAATCGCCAATAAGGGTATTCTTGATCTTGAAAATATTACCGTCATCTGCAGCATCACCTATCAAGGGAAAAATTTATATACCGATACCCTGAATGTTTCAACATTATCGTCAGGCGACGAAAAAATGCTTCAGTTTAAACCTTTTTACTCCACACTCGCCGGCGATTTGGACATGAATGTGGAACTGATACCCCCACCGGGAGATTATAATGACTATAACGACTCTTATCATGCCCAACTTTTGACCACCAATCTGGTGGACGATTTTACCGAAAATAATGAAAAATGGTTGTTTCAGGGAGGCTGGGGCCTGACCGAACGATTCATCGGCCATTCGGGCAAAAGAACCGCCCACGTCAATCATGGCGTCACGCCGTATGAGAACAACATGGACGCGAGCATGACTTTTACACCCGGCTTTAATTTGCAGGACGTGGACAGCGTCGCAATCGGATTCTGGACGGTACATATCATCGAGCAGGATTGCGATTTTTGTTATGTCGAAGTGAGCGGCGACAGCCTCAACTGGATCAAAATGGATTCGCTCACCGGCACCACCTCCAAATGGATGGAGCATCGAACCAGTCTACAGGCGCTTATTGAAGCGGGATATGATAAAGCCTGGCTGCGATTTCACTTTGTCTCGGACTCGGCCAATACCGGTGTTGGGTGCGCTATCGACGATGTCGCCGTCTATGTATCAAGTGATGATGCTACGATCGTAGAAGATCCACTTTTTGTGGAACCATCGCAATATCGGCTGGCACAAAATTATCCCAATCCGTTCAATCCGCAAACGACGATTGTTTATGAATTGCCTAGGAGTGAACATGTACGGCTGGAGATATATGATATGCTTGGGCGCCATGTACGGACCCTGCATGATGGATTCAAGACGGCGGGGAAATGGCAAGTCAATTGGAACGGCACCGATGAGTCTATACAACCAGTCGCCGCAGGTGTGTATTTTTACCGCATGCAAGTTGGGAAATTTGTAAAAGTGATCAAGATGGTATTGATCCGATAAGGAAAATTCCTTCGTCCTGAGCTGACAGCTTCCGGAAGGGTAGAAAACTGAAGACAAATTGCACAATTCAAGTCTTAATTGTATCGGTCATCATCTTGCTGGAGCAAGGAAAATGAAAACTGGTCACAACCTTTTGACAATTGTTCTACTATTGTTTTCGGTAGCAACAACTGCGCAATATGCCTCGAGTGTCGACACTGCCTGGGTCAGGCAATATAAATCAGATGGGATTCCCGGAATCGACAAGGCGGTGGATATCGCCGTCGATAGGTGCGGCAACGTCGTTGTCACCGGTTATTGCGAAAATCATCATTTCGGCATGGATTTTTGCACTATAAAATACGATGCCTGCGGGGAGCAACTCTGGACAGCCAAATATGACAATCAAAACGAAAACGATACGGCTTCTGACATGTGCATGGATGAGTCGGGAAATGTCTACGTCACGGGCCTGAGCGGACATGGCTTCAGCACGGTAAAATACAATGCTGCGGGTCAGGAACAATGGATCAGTCGATATGAAAATCGGCAGGAATATTTTTACGACAAGCCGCGCGTTGCCATGGATAGTAAGGGCAATATTTATGCGGCGATGGTTATCGACGTCGATGATACCACCATGTGCTTTCACCTGAGCAAATATAATTCCTGCGGCGAAGAAAACTGGCAAGCGAGATATGAAAGCCGTTTGGGCGCTTTACACGGAATTGCCGGACTCGCGGTTGACAATTATGATAATGTGTTCGTAACAGGTTGTCATTACGAAAAGGGTGTATACAATCCGGAACCGGATTTCATAACGCTCAAATACGACTCTACCGGGAAACTGCAATGGGCCGTCCTGTTCAACGGATCCGGGAATCACGGCGATATCCCCGCAGACCTGGCCATCGACCCTGCCGGCAATGTCTATGTCACGGGTGAGAGCATCTTCGCCGGCGGCAACGGTTCATCCTGCGCTACGATTAAATATGACAACAACGGTGTGCTTCAATGGACGGCTATTCACAATGGTACCGGCAGAGGTTGGCATTTTCCCGCCGCCCTTGCTGTGGATGCTTCGGGCAATGTTTTGGTCGCCGGGACGAGCCGGGAGGAAGATACATACAACAAATTCTGTACGATTAAATACGATGCAGGTGGTATGGTACAGTGGATAACTCATTATGTTGATCAAAACGATTCCAATCAGAAGACAATCGATATGGCCATGGATAAGCAAGGCAATGTCTATGTGACGGGAGAAAACGGTTTTGAAAAGAGTTGTGACTATACCACGGTTGCGTACAGTGCTGCAGGAGCACAACAATGGGTTTCGCACTATAATGGGCCGGCGAATGTCGGTGATCATCCCGCTGCGGTGGTCGCTGATGATTTCGGATATGTATATGTGACCGGTGTCGGTGATCTATATCATTTTCGAGGTTTCCAATATGATCAGAGTAGTGATATTGCCACGGTCAAATATAACGCTTGCGGCCTTGAACAATGGGCCGCCCAGTATAATGGGCCCGGCAAAAAATATGCTGCGACGGCCAATGATATCGCTATCGATGGAGAGGGTAATGCCTTTGTCACCGGATCTTGCCCTGGAGATTCCCCCGGAGGCAAGGATTACCTGACGATGAAATACGATGCCTCCGGTACATTGCAGTGGAGCGATCGATGCCGAGAAGGTGCTGAAGCGACCAGGATTGTTGTTGACGGCAAGAGTTATGTTTATGTGACCGGATATGGGGACGTCGGTTTCACTACAGTAAAATATAATCCTTCTGGTGTCAAGCAATGGACTGCGTGTGGCAACTGGGACTCGAACGGCAGCTTGCCATGGGAGACGGTCTCTCTTGCCGTCGACGCATCCGGCAACGTCTATGTCGCCGGTGGTGTGGATATTTCCAATACCGATGCCGATTACATCACCATCAAATACGATTCCAGCGGCTATCAGCAATGGGCGGTCACTTATGACGGCCGAGGCGCTTATCGACAGATCGCAAAAGCAATTGCGGTCGACGATTCGGGCAATGTGTTCGTAACCGGACTCCATTCAACGATAAAATATAATTCCCTTGGGATTGGATTGTGGGTCAGGGGATTCAGCGGTGAACCCAACGACATGGCTGTCGATCATGCCGGAAATGTGTACATAACGGGTTCAACAGACTATTCGGGTACCGGCAGGAATTTTCTTACAACCAAGTATGATGCCGCCGGTAACCGGCTGTGGGATGCTCGCTATGATGGCCCGGCAATTGGCTATGATTATGCTTATGACCTTGCGCTTGACGATTCCGGCAATGTTTTTGTAACCGGTTATAGTAATGGTGAATTCACTACCATAAAATATAATCCTGCGGGCACTGCTCAGTGGATAGCACGTAATAACAGTCGCATGATTGCCCAACCGCCTCTCAATCGAATTGTCCTGGATGCTCAGGGAAACATTTTTGTCGGCGGAACGAGTTATGATGAGGAGGAAGGAGAAAATTATACGGTCATAAAGTATGACAATTCCGGGATTGAACAATGGATCGCGCACTATAACGGACCGGGAAATAGCCATGATCATCTCAGTGCCCTGGCAGTGAATAATGACGGGCAAATACATCTGACAGGGACGAGTTCCGACGGAGATATTCTATTGTGTATGATGACAACCGTCAAATATGTTGAATATGGATGTTCGGGGAGTGTAAATCAAGATATTTTACCAGAGCCCCAAAAAATCGTCCTGATGCAAAATTACCCCAATCCCTTCAATTCCAACACCACTTTCCAGTTCGTGCTTCCCTGCCCGGCTTTTGTCACTCTCAAAGTCTGCAACTTGCTGGGTGAACATGTAATCACACTGGTCGATGAGCTACGCTCCGCGGGGATTCACAAAATTACCTGGAATGCTGCGGGATTGGCGAGCGGCGTATATCAGATTTCTTTGGAATCGGATTCATACAAACAGACCAAGGAATTTTTATTGTTAAGATAGAACCGAGACAAACAGGCTTCCTGCATTTGACTCGAAACTCTTATAGCCGGGCAATTTCATGCAATTCGTTTCCATCACCAAAAACTTGAAGCAAGGAGGCGCGTCATGTCCGAAAAAAACAGCAAAATCAGATCCTTCCGTATTATCGTTTTGTCCATCAGTTCCCTTCTGGCTTTGATATTCATCCTTGCATTCGTGCCCAAACTGCTAGCCGACATCTCAGGAGAAGCGCCGACGCCTCAGCCCGGCATGGCATGGGAGGGACAGGTGATGATGGCGTTTTTCGTCATTTTTATGATCGGCTACGGAATTGGATGGTGGCGGAGCTTGTGGGGAGGCATTCTGTTGGTGGTGGCAGCCCTCGAAGTCGCGATTCCATTCTATTTGCAGGGGAATCCCGGCGGATTGATTTTCGGCGTGCCGGTAGCTATCCTAGGACTTTTTTATATAATGCTCCATCGCATGGAAAGGGCGGAAAAAACAGTCGTTCCATGACAGCAAAAGGTGCAGCTCGGCGTTTTCTTCGTGCTCGGCAGTTTATGAATAGAGCACGCTAATTTTGGCAACCCGGCGAGGTATGCGTCAAACATATTATTATTCTGCAGCGACTGCAAAAAATTCCTTCATTTGCATCGTGCGTTTTGTGTTCATCGCGGCTATTCATCTCGTCAGCAGTAATTTTTTCACTTCCATGCGGTTGCCGACCTGCAGCCGGTACAGGTAAACACCGCTGGGCAGGAGCCTTCCACGCCTGTCTTCACCTCGCCATGGAACGGCATGCGTTCCTGCATCCTGCTGTTCATTCACCAGGACCATTACCTCCTCGCCGGTGAGGTTGAAAATCCTCACCTGCACGTGTGCAGGAGCTGCCAGCAGATAGGAGATCATGGTACCCTGGTTGAACGGATTGGGATAGTTCTGGCTCAGCTGCCATGTGGTCGCCACCATGGGCCGTTCTTCGCGCTCTACCCCTGTTGGTAACGAATTGCTGAATTCCGAAGTATTGCCCGCTGAATCGGTGACCGTAACGGTGACGTACGGCCCCAGGATGGTTTTCGCGATGAGGAAATTGCCGCTGGTGCGCGATGTGATGCGATATTGAAATATTCCGCCTTCATCCTCCTGGTCGGCAAAAATTTCGACAGTACTGTTGGGATAAGTCGTACCAGTCACTTTTGCCGTCGTAACCTCTAAAAGCGTGGGAGGCGTCAGCTCCCTGTTGCCGCCCTCCAGCGTATGAATACCTTTGCCGTTGTTTTTTGTGATCGAATTTTCCGTGATGGTGTTGTTCAGCGTTGAATCGTGCTGTACACGCACGCCGTCGCCGCCATTGAAGGCGATAATGTTTCCCGGACCGATGGTATTATTGCTCGAACCATGTTCGAGAATAATGCCGCTTTTGTTATTGCCTAATTGTGCGGTGCTACTTCCGTCCGTCCCGATGAAATTTCCCGATATCGTATTATGGGAGCTGCGGCGAATACAGATTCCCGCTGCGCTGTTGCCACCTATTATATTTTGTTGCCCGATTTCATTGTTGCCGATTCGATTATGCTCTCCTCCCACAATGCAAATACCGTGCAATCCGTTCGCCAACACGTCGCTATAAGTGCTGTTGAGGCCGATGACATTGGCATACATGCTGTTGTACATGCCGTCTTTAATCAGAATGCCGCAGCCGTAATAACTGGGCTCGTAGGAAGAGCTCGTCGCTGAAATGAGATTGCCCTCACCGACCGATTTGCCGCCGATGATATTGTTGTTCGATCCCTGGAGAATCATGATGCCGGCATAGGCGTTTGGTATCGGATTTTTTCCGGTTCTATCGGTGCCGATAAAATTGCAATATATTGTATTATTGTGGGTATCGGAAGACATAAGGAGGACACCAGCATAATTATTGCCGCTGATGACATTTCCCTTTCTATCGAATCCAATTTTATTAAATCGCGCCCCCCATTTGATCTCCACACCGGTCAGGTTGGGTACGGCGGCAGTGGCATCGGCATTGGTTCCCAGGTAATTCTGATAGATATAATTGCCGCTTCCTCCCGTTCCCGTAATCATGATGGCGGCATCAAAACCGTTGATCGCAAATCCCTTGATTCTGTTTTTGCCGGAGGTGATGTGAAAACAGGTGCCAGAAATCAGCGAACCGTTAATGACGATTTCTACGCCGTCGCTATTGGTTTTGCCCTGGTTCTGTGACTGAGATGTGCCGTCGATAAAAACGGGCCCGTTGTTCAATTCGGGTAATTGACTCTGAGGACGAATGGTCCAGACGCCTTCAACCACATCGTAGGCGCTGTCTGATTTGGGGATATTAAAGGTGATAGTGTCGATATCCGCCTCCACCATAGCGTCCAGAATGGCCTGGCGCAGGGAACCGGGGCCTGAATCGCGAGTATTGGTGACAACCAGCTGTTTGGTCACCGGCGGCTGCTCCATCTGGATGAATTCCACCGTATTGCCGATAAAATTGGGCACCGCCAGCACGTACTGATGCTTGTTATAGAAAATATCAGCCGGCGCCTGGTGGCCGCTGGAAACCAATTCCGGCGGCTGGGTAAAGTTTTTATCGTATCGATAGACGGAATTACTGCCTTCGGATGATATGTATATTCTACCTTCATTATCCTCCGTGATGCCGTCCAGCTTGGAGAATAAAGTATTCACCACGGTTGATTGAGACGCATCCGACAGTTTGACGGCCGTGATAGGCGAATTGGCAATGTAATGGCATACCAGCAGTCGAACATTGACCGGATCGAACCAAACGCCGTTGGGCGAAGAGAGTCCGCTGACAAAAACGGCCGAACTCTGAAAAGGCGGATTCAGTTTAAATATTTTGCCGGCCACGGTATCGCTGATGTATAAAATACCCGATTGATCCGACGTTATATCGTTCAAAAAAGTCTGACCGGCAAGGGGAAGAGTCTGAAGTTTGCTACCGGTGGCAAGATCATATTCGATCACTCCCGCATTTGCAGCAGCATAGAGCTTGTCGGCGAAAATGTACAATCCGCGGATGGATTCCTGGTCGCTGGCATAAATGCTCTGTTGCCCTGTAGCCGAGATAGCGATGATTTTGCCGTCGCCGGTGTTGGATACCAGATAACGGTCTCTGTCGGCATCATAGACGACACTTTCAGGATTATTCAGATAATTTTGTGCCGTTACCGCATACGCCATCATTAGCACAAACAACAACATCATCGTGCAATACTGTTTCTTCCCTGTTTTCATTTCCGACTCCTTTTATAAAAGATTTGTTGCCATTATTATAGCCGGATTATCAGGACAAGATGCGCTTTATCTAAAGGGCTATTTGAATCCAATATTAATAAATCAAATATCAAAAAGCAACAGTTAAATGAACCAAATTCATATCCTATATCGATCTAGTCGGTGGCGGTCCGCATATCACACAAGATGATTTTCACATTATGCCTGATCGCACAAACCCGCCTGACTCGCGCAGCATACCACTCATATTTAGCTTGCTTTGATCAAGAGATTTGCTTATTTTCTAAATTATATTGAGTACATTGATTCAGGGTAGACAACCGAAAATGTTGTAAAAAACGGTGAAAACAACCAGCCCTGTAGATATTTTCGACCTGTACGGCATGGCAATCAATTTTTTGGTTGATCAGAGCGAAAGATTACATGTCCTTATGATTTTTCAGATGGAATAAGAGAGGATGCGCGGCACTTTTAATGAAACCACCAGCAGCACAAATTCGTATTATATTTGGAGTTATTGCGGCATTGATTTTTTTCCAATGCTCTGAACGCGATCGCAGTAATCCGCTGGATCCGCGCAATCCGGAGACGCACGGCCGGCCCACGGGATTAGCCGCCTTTTCGATGGAAAAACGGGTGCAACTCAGATGGGATCCGATCAACTTTAAAGATCTTGAAGCCATTCACATCTATCGACGCGCGGGTGAGGACAGTACCTATGACCATATCGCTGACACACTGGGCACGACGTATACCGACCAATCAGTCGAGTATGGCTTGCGTTATGAATATTACATCACGGCTCAGGCTGGTGGGTATGAGACCGGCCCTTCCAATGTGGCGCACAGTACACCGGGCCCAACGTATACCTGGGTTTCCGATTATCAGGCCGGCAGCGTCATCTGTTTGACGCATGATCTGGAAGCCGAAGTGACCCGCTATGGTCTGCTTTATTACCCCCAGACCCTCGGCGTGAGTCCGGCTGAAAGGGCGGTATGGGTGTCGGTGAGATACGAAGAGCAGGTGTTCAAGATCAATCAGAGCGGTCAGATGATAGCTGCGGTGCCCAACATGGATAACGTCACCGATCTCGCCGTGAACACCAACACCCGCGATGTCTGGATTGCGCAAGATGATCCCGGCCGTCTGACGCGCGTCGATTCTTACGGGGCGATACGAGCCAGCACAGTTACAGAGGGAACGCCTGTCGCCCTGGTTGTTCCCAATGCGTCAACCCTATGCTGGATGGTGGATGGGGAGGATCGATTATTAAAAGCCTATAATACGGCAGGGCAACGATTCTTTGTAGCCGAAACACCCCTGCAAAACCCGATGGATATCGTCTATGCTTCTCATAGTCGTACGCTGTGGGTCGCGGACAGCTCATCCATTGTCCAGTTTGATCTGTCCGGCGCGCGCACAGGGCTTGTGGTCGGATCATTTTACTATGTGTCCATGCTGGCCTATGATAATACCCACAGGTGCCTGTGGGCTGTGGACCTGGAGCAGTGGGGCGTTCCGGCAAAACTGATCAAGCTGGATGAGAACGGCACCCGATTATTCACGCTGGAAGTGTTCTCATACCCCGTTGCTTTGGCTGCAAATGAGTATGATGGTTCGTGTCTGGTGGGAGATTCTGGTTATGATCATTACGGCTTATTCCGAGTCGCTTCGGATGGGACCGCCGTCGATCAGATCGGTCAATTTTATTTACCGATTTCTATTGCGATAGAATATCACTAATGTTAAAAGTAAAAATTAAAAGTATCAGCAGTATTTCATTGTTATTGCCGCTCGGACTGTTATTGGGTGCGATTGTGCTGGATATGAATGTGATATCCGGCCTGCTCGCTGCCGATGACATTCGCTTCACTCGGGAAGGATTCATCATCCTGAGTATGGTGCTGTCGTTGCCGATTATTTATAAACAAAAATGGGCTTCCGATCGCAATGTGCTCCGTGGCCTGCGCTCACTTTTTGTCCTGGTGATTTTTGCCTATTTGCTGCTGCTTATTTCGGATTTAAACGTGATAGCCGGTCAGGTAAAAACCAACGGCAGCCTGTCTCTGTATAACAGCGTGCCCGGTTACGTCGTTGTGGTCGCCTGGGCGTTATTTTCAAGTATATTCGTCCTCGTTGTGCTTGGCACCCTGCGCAATCTGATTTTCATCAAGCAGAAGAAAAATACGGCGCTGAACTTTTTACTGTTGATGTTGGCGATGATCCTGTATGCGATTATGAGCATATTTCATTTCGATGATACAGTTAGTCGTTTTACCTACGGCATCGGTAACGGTACTGTTGGGCATGTTGTGTTGTTTCTGCTCATCAATCTGATGGTTATCAATTCGTTCCGGGTGTCGTGGCTGAATTACTTGAATAAAAAGCAAAAGTTGGCTACATTCTGGGGCGGTCTGATACTGGTGCCGATACAATGGCTGCTGCATTTCCGCTTCCATGAGAATAATCCGGCCGCCGTTTTCAGTCCGGTTCTGGGACGATTTGTGGATATGGGCCTCTTGTTTTTGTCCATCTATCTCTCGGTTGTATTTATCGCATTGATTTTTCACCTGCCCACGGCACAGGTTTATGATCGCAAAATGCGGCAGATTTCATCTTTACATAATCTCAGTCGCGCCGTAAGTTCTGAATTCAATTTTAGCAAGCTGGTAGAAACCATCGTGCGCCTGGCGCGAGAAGTGACCGAGGCCGATGCGTGCTGGCTTGAGTTGATGGATCCGGGCAACCAGAACTGGAAATTGGCTGCCTCCTACAATTTAACCGAATACGATAAAAGCCATCTCAATCACGATGGCCAGGATCGGCTTTCGCAATGGCTCATCCAGCATAAAGAGCCGCTACTGGTGAATCATGTATCTAAAAGTCCGTTTAAACTGCCGATTTTGCTCTGGAAAAGCGATATCCAATCCCTGTTGGCTGCCCCTCTTGTGACTACCGACAAGCTGCTGGGTTGTCTTTTTGTGGGTAAGCGGATGGAATTTAGTTTTGAGCAGGACGATGTCGATACCCTGCGCGCCTTCAGCGAGCAGGCCGTCATTGCCATAGAAAATGCCAGATTGGTGCAGGAATCTCTGGTCAAAGAAAGACTCGAACAGGAGTTGCGCATCGCGCATCAGGCGCAAATGAAATTGCTGCCGAAAGAAATGCCGCCCCTGGACGATGCCGCACTGGATGCCGTCTGCATAACGGCCAATGAAGTAGGCGGGGACTACTATGATTTTTTCCCCTTGAGCCATTCCCGGCTTGGCATTGTGGTCGCCGACGTCTCCGGCAAGGGTCCCTCCGCCGCGTTCATCATGGCGGAATTGAAGGGCATCATGGAAGCCTTTGCACAGAACCATTCTTCGCCCAAAAACCTGTTAATTGCCGCCAATGACATTTTGTTCAATAATTTGGAACGCGACACCTTTGTCAGCCTTGTTTATGGCATTTTCGACCAGAGCGAACGCAGTTTTACCTTCTGCCGTGCCGGCCATACGCCCGTCCTGCTGGCAAAGGAAAATGCCGCCGAGATCAAGACCATGGAACCATTCGGCATGGGTCTGGGGCTCGACAACAGCGAATTGTTCGCCGATTCATTGGAACAGGTCACTGTCCAGTTGCAAAATAAAGATACGCTGTTATTCTACACCGACGGCGTCATCGAGGCAAGAAATAGTAAGGGGGAAGAATATGGAGAAACCAGATTGAATCAAATCTTTTTAAATTACCACGCATCATCTATTCAGGTACTAAAGCAGAAGCTCATTGATGATATCAAAGGGTTTGTCAGTTCCGTGAAACCACACGACGATTTAACATTTGTGATCCTGAAAATGCAATGAATAGTTTTTAACATATAGGTCAATGGAGGAATTTGGATGGAAAACTTTAATGTTACTCGAAGCGATAGCGGGACCCATTCGGTATTGAAAATAGGTGGATTTTTAGACGCACATACTGCACCGGCGCTTGAAGATGCAATCCAGAAATTGATCGACGAAGGTCGCGTTAATATCCTGGTGGATTTTCAAGAGCTG
>JAFGSU010000040.1 GCA_016934435.1 Candidatus Zhuqueibacterota bacterium
CCACAACAGCGCATCAACTGGGCACGCCGTGCTATAAGCAAACCTGTCCCAAATGCGGAGCGTCCATGACGCGTCAGCGATAATCATCGCCGTCGCGTTCATGCACCGCCCGGAGAAACATATCTATTGGCGTGAGAATAAGGCGCGGATCGGTTATTAGAAGCAGAAATCGTTGGAATATGGTGAAAGATGAGGAGTTACACGTGAGCAAAGAAGAGGAAAAACAACGCCGGCAAACGTTGGACCAGGTTCTCGAAGACGTCCAGCTGGATCAGCAGCTGGCGGAAATCAAACACAAAATCATCGTGCTGTCCGGCAAGGGCGGTGTGGGCAAGAGTACGGTTTCGGCCAATCTGGCCCTGTCGCTGGCGCTGGCCGGCAAAGAGGTGGGATTGCTGGATATCGATTTTCACGGGCCCAGCATCCCAAAGCTGATGGGTTTGGAGGGCAAAAGAGCCGGCATCGAGGCGGACAGGATTGTACCCATCACCTTTGCCGGAAAGCTTAAAGTCATGTCCCTGGGTTTACTCTTACAGGGCGAAGATGATGCCGTCATCTGGCGGGGGCCGATGAAGATGGGCGCCATCAAGCAGTTGATCAAGGATGTGGCCTGGGGCCGTCTGGATTACCTGATTGTCGATTCGCCTCCGGGCACCGGGGATGAACCGTTGTCAATCGTACAATTGCTCAAGAATCCTACCGGCGCGGTGGTAGTCACCCAACCGCAGGATTTATCAACAGCCGATGTGCGCCGTTCCATTGTCTTTTGCCGGCAATTAAAGCTTCCGGTTCTGGGCGTCATCGAGAACATGAGTGGCTTTGTCTGTCCCAAATGCGGCGAAACCGTGGATATTTTTAAATCGGGCGGCGGCGAAAGTATGGCGGAAAAAATGAACGTGCCCTTTCTGGGTCGCATCCCCATTGAGCCGGCCATCGTGGCCGGAGGCGACAGCGGCGAGCCTTTTGTCTATTTTCGGGGCAAGAGTGAAACCGCCATCAAGTTTACACAGATGGCTGAAAAATTGATCCATTCCATTGAAGACAAAGCCGATGATGATGATAAGGAAGCGGATAGTAAAAAAGAGGAAAAGGAGCCCATGGCTGAATCCGTTTGTCGTTATGCCGTCCCGACCGCAAACGGTGAACTGTGCCTGCACTTTGGCCATTGCGATCAATTCGCCATTATCGACGTTGATCTGAACACCAAACAGGTGGTTCAGTCGCAGCTGCAGACGCCGCCGCCGCACGAGCCCGGCGTGCTGCCGAAATGGCTGCACAGCCAGAACGTCCACATCATCCTCGCCGGCGGCATGGGTCAGCGGGCACAGAGTCTGTTCACCCAGAACGGCATTCAGGTGGTCGTCGGCGCGACAGCCGGCAAACCGGAAGATATCGTATTGGCGCACGTCAGGGGTGCGTTAGCGACGGGAGAGAACATCTGTGACCACTGATGAAGCGGCTGTATCGCCTTCGGAATATTCCGAACAGGTGTTGAAACATTTTTTCACACCGCTGAATATCGGCGAAATTGAAAACGCGGACGGCGAGGCCACAGTCGGAGACCCTCGCTGCGGTGATTTTATCAAAGTTTGGATCAAAGTGAAAAACGATATCATCACCGATTTTAAGTATAAAGTCTTTGGCTGCGGGGCCGCCATCGCCACCTCCAGTGTGGTTTCGGAATTGGCCATCGGCAAAACCTTCGAACAGGCGATGCAACTCACCGACGATGACGTGGTCACGCTTTTGGGCGGGTTGCCGGAGAACAAAAAACACTGTTCCCTGCTCGGCATCAGAGGACTGCAAACGGCGATGGCTTCCTACGTGATCAAAGAGAACCATCGTAAATATCGAAAACGGCTGCAGGAATATCTGGCCATGGGGTATGATGTGGAAGATAGCCGGGAACGGATTGTGCAGCGCATGCATGCGCTTCCGCAACAAGCCCGGATACTCGAAATCGGCACCGGTAAAGGCCATCTGGCCATTGCCATCGGCAAAAGCGGGCGCTCATGCACCACCATCGATCTGTCGGCTCAGGAACAACATTATGCCCGATTGAACGCGGTTTATTTTGGCGTTGACGAGCGCATCAGGATGCAGATTCAGGACGCCACCCGGCTGGGGTTTCGAAACGAGACGTTTGATGCGGTCGTCTCCGCCGCGGCCCTGCATCACATCGAGGCAACCGAAGCGGTACTGGAGGAAATCATTCGCGTGAGCAAAGAAAACGCCACCCTGATCCTCGCCGACTATAACGATAAAGGCTTTGCCATTATCGACCGGATGCATCGAAACGAGGGGAGACGTCATGGCGTTCTGGGCTGGGATCGATTCAGGATTCAAGATTGGTTTAACAATCAAAATATGGCCGTGCGAAGCAGTGAAGATGATTGTCTGTGGATTCTTGAAGTGAATAGATGATGGATCAGGCGCTTCCCATAGCGCCCAAATCTTTTCCGATATTTTTTCCGGTTTATCCGGGTTTGGAGTAAAATGATGTATCAGTATTATGTTGACAAAACGCTTTGCACCGGCTGCAAAAGCTGCTTCAATGTTTGTCCGCAACACGCCATCGTGATGGTGGATGATAGAGCGTATATTGAACCCGATTTATGCAACAACTGCGGCGTATGTGTATCGGCCTGCAGTGAGGGCGCCATCATCAAAAAACAGGTTGTTACCGTGCCGCAAAAAGATAAACCTCAGCCTGTGGTGAGCCGAAAAGCGACCGTTCCCGAGAAAACCAGATCGCCGCTGGTGTCGAGCCTGTTAGCAGGCGCGGCAGCGATCCTGTCACAGGTAGTAAAAAATACAATCGACGACTGGCTGACGAGCGGCTCCCTGAATCGTTCGGCGCGGCCCATGGGCAGCGGATCGAGCGGCGGAGGCGGCAAACGACGGCAACGCATGCGGCGCCGCGGGGCCTGAGTTCTGCGCTGCACCCGCTGGTATTAGTGCAAATTTACCGTTAGCTGCTTCTCCAATGTAAAAAGCCATCGCAAGTGTCCTTTTGCCCGGGAAACCCTGCGGGAAGGTGCTGTGCGACTCAACTATGTCCGCTCAAATGTGCCGATACGGCTTGATGTTTGGATACGCTTTACGGTGCAGTCGCAGGAAAAAAAATACCGGAGTTCCGGTCATTCAATGCGCCGGCAACGAACCTATTAAAAATTGTAAGAGGTAGAAATGCCAGATCATAATGGCACAGGTCCCAGGGGACTCGGGCCCATGACGGGTCGTTGTTTGGGCTATTGCGCAATTAACAGGGGGAGGACGACGGACGACGTCCGGATCACCGGATTCACCGGAAAGTATGGTATACCCGTAATTCTATCAAATCACCTAACATATTTAAACAAGGAGGTTACAATGCCTTTTGGAGATGGAACCGGACCCATGGGAATGGGTCCCATGAGCGGTCGCGCCGCCGGTTATTGTTCCGGCTATGGTGCGCCGGGTTATATGAATCGCTGGTATGGACGCGGGGGCGGATTCGGCCGCGGCGGCGGTCGCGGACACCGCCACTGGTTTTACGCCACCGGTTTAACGGGCTGGCAACGAGCGCAGATGTATTATCCGCCCTATGCTCCCCAGGTACCCTATGCAGGGGCCTGGAACAGAGAGCAGGAGATGGAATACCTGAAAGCGCAGGCGGAAAATATGCAAAACGCACTGGAAGAAATTCGCAAACGCATCGAGGACCTCGCAGCGCAAGCGGAAGATAAAAAATAACTTGAACCTTTTCGCAAAAGCATCAGGCCGCTGTGCCCTGATGGTCCATCCTTTGCGAGAAGCGACAAAGCTGATAACTCATCATATGCGGAATCGATGAACCTGGTCTATAATTGTATCCCTTGCATCCTTAACAGCCTGATCAAACTGCTCGATGCCGGCGTGGTTCCGGCCTCTATGCATGAAACCGCTGTTCGCCGATTATTGGACTATCTGGCGAAAGCGGATTACCGGCAATCGCCGCCGGCATTGGGCAGAGATTTACACCGATTGATTCGGCAAATTGTGAACAGTGCGGATCCCTACCAGAGCATTAAAGAAGAATATAATCGTCTGATGCTGGCGCACTATCCGCGATTTCAAGAGATGGTAGCAGTGGCTGCCGATCCGTTTGCCGCGGCCGTGCGCCTGGCGGTGGCGGGTAATGCTATCGACTTTGGTCCGCAGCAACAGTTCGACGTCATGGCGGCCATCGACCGGGTGATGCGCGAACCGCTCAAGATCGATCATATTTCGGCGCTTAAAAAAGAGCTCGACCGGGCTTCGTCCGTACTCTACATCGGCGACAACTGCGGCGAAATCGTTCTGGATCGATTGTTGATCGAAACCATGCAGCACGACAACGTCCTCTTTGCAGTGCGCGGCGGCCCGATCATCAACGACGCTACTCTGGAGGATGCGCAAGCCATCGAATTAGATCGTCTGACACACCTGATTACCACCGGCGATGATGCGCCCGGGGCCGTCTGGCAGACCGCATCCGAAGAATTTAAAAACGCTTTCACAGGAGCGGATGTCGTCATCGCCAAAGGACAGGGCAACCTGGAAGGCCTGATGGGAATCGATAAGAAAATCTATTTCCTGCTCATGATCAAATGCGACTTAATCGGCGAGCAGATCGGCGCCCGCACCGGCGATTTTATCGTCTATGGCATGGAGCCGGCGACGGCAAGTCCGTAAAAAAATGCATTCCGCGACCTCATCCCGAGCCCCATGTCAGAGTCCGACTATCAGGATGGTCTCGAGCACATAGCACCGGCCGGTGAAATGTCCTGTTTCTGTGATGCCTGGTGATCAGATTTTTATGGCCGGTATTTAAAATCCGGACTCGTATATCGTGGGCTGCTTTAGAGATCGTCATATTATAATGAGATAACCAATATGGCAGACATCATCTACCACCCCATCGGCGTCATCCGTTCACCCTTTACCGATCCACAGGGCATGCCCATTCAGCCTTCCAGCGCCGCGGGCGCGCGCGGATATATTTTACTGGACGATTCATATGCGGCGGGCTTGAAAGATCTGGATGGATTCTCCCACGCCATCCTCCTCTACCACTTTCATAAGGCAAAAGAGGTACGGATGAAGGTGGTGCCTTTTCTGGATCAGCACGAGCGCGGCGTGTTCGCCACCCGAGCGCCCTGTCGGCCCAATCCCATCGGCCTTTCGGTCGTCAGGTTGTTCAGCATCGAGGGCACACGGATCGAGATCGAAAACATCGACGTCCTCGACGGCACGCCGCTGCTGGACATCAAGCCCTATGTACCGGAATTCGACACCCCCGCCGTCTGTCGCATCGGCTGGATTGAGCAAAGCAGACACCGCGCCGTGCTGCAAAAGGCGGACGGGCGGTTTACGGATGACAAGATCGGCCAGTGAAAAGCATCTTTCGTCGGCGGCATTTTTTAGTTTACTTATTGTCTATTTTTTTGTATCATATAACCGGAACGCATTTTAATATTATGAGTGAAACATTTCTTTACGTTTAATGGCGGAGAACCATTATGCAAGTTCGTTATGTAGCAGATCCTGTTCGGTTTCCACGCATGACCGGCGAGGAAATCAGAGAATCGTTTTTAGTTGAGCATCTATTTCAACCCAACGCCATTTATCTACTATATTCAGAGGTCGACCGCGGTATCATCGGTTCCGTCGTCCCCGTCAAAACCAGATTATCTCTGGCCGGCAGCAAGGAACTGGCGACGGACTATTTCTGCGAGCGCCGGGAAATCGGCGTCCTCAACATCGGCGGTAAAGGCGAAATTGCCGTCGACGGCAAAACTTATACTATGGAAAATCGCGATGGTTTATATATCGGCAAAGGCGCAAAAGAAATTATTTTCAGCAGTGATGCCGCCAATCATCCGGCTGCCTATTATTTATTAAGTTTCCCCGCCCACCAGGCCTATCCCACAAAACAGGTGAAACTGAAAGATGCCGAAGCAGTGGAGCTGGGCAGTGCCGAAGGCGCCAACAAGCGCACCATTTATAAATACATCCATCCCCGCGGCATCCAGAGCTGCCAGGTGGTGATGGGATTCACGGTTCTGGCGCCCGGCTCGGTGTGGAACACCATGCCGCCCCATACCCATGAGCGCCGCATGGAAGTGTATCTCTATTTCGACATGGCCAGCGATACGCGCGTCTTCCACCTGATGGGCCCCCCGAATGAGACGCGCCATATCGTCGTCGCCGATCGCCAGGCGGTGATCTCTCCCAGCTGGTCGATTCATTCCGGCGTCGGCACCGGCGCCTACACCTTTTGCTGGGGCATGGGCGGCGAGAATCAGACCTTTGAGGACATGGACGGCATCGAAATGGGGCGGTTGCGATGATCGAACATCCGGGTATCCGCGGATAGGTAGGAACAACCGGTTCGGCGACTAAAAGCCAATTCAGTGACCTTGTGGATGGCATCCTGATGGAGCCGTTTGCCGATTAACACCATACAGAGGAGATCAACGCAGAGCTTGCGGAGGCCGCCGAGGGAAAAATGGTCTTTCATTTTCCCAAGAACCTTTATAAGCGAGGACTTATGATCCTGGATAAATTTAAACTGGATAAAAAAATAGCCATCGTCACCGGCGCCGCTCGCGGATTAGGCCGCGGCATGGCTGTGGGACTGGCGGAGGCCGGAGCGGATATCGTGTTGGTGGACCTTTTGGATATGGCGGAGAGCCAGGAGCAAATCAGAAACCTGGGCCGACGCTGTGAAACGGTCAAGGCGGATCTGGCGAAAAAAGAGAGCGTCGACGCCATCATCCAGACGGCGCAAAACATGTTGGGCGGCATCGACATCCTGGTCAACAATGCCGGCATCATCCGGCGCGCGCCCATCACCGAGTTTAGCGACAAGGACTGGGACGACGTCATGAACGTCAACATCCGCACGCTGTTCTTTCTCAGCCAGGCGGCGGCGAAAGTGATGGTCGAACAGGGGCGCGGCGGCAAAATCATCAATACCGCCTCGATGCTCTCCTTTCAGGGCGGCATTTTAGTGCCGTCGTACACCGCCTCCAAGAGCGCGGTCATGGGTCTGACGCGCCTGCTGGCCAACGAGTTAGCGCCGCACCACATCAACGTCAACGCCATCGCGCCGGGCTATATGGCCACCGATAACACCGCGCCGCTGCGCGCCGACCCGGCCCGTAACAAGGCGATCCTGGATCGCATTCCCGCCGGCCGCTGGGGCGAGCCCGAGGATTTACAGGGCATCGCCGTTTTTCTGGCGTCCGAGGCTTCCTCCTACATGAACGGCTATACCGTGGCCGTGGACGGCGGCTGGCTGGCGCGCTGAGCTCAAAACAGGGATACCCTGATCTTCCTGTTTTAAATTTGCGTGAACGGTCCGGAAACCGCACCCGTCCACCAATATTGACTTTGCAACCGGGATAGACCGCTCTCGGCCGAAAAAAATTAAAAAAACACTTGACAATGTGCCAGAATCTTCTAAATTGATTATACCTGGTATACCAGGTATGACTTTTTCTCATCTCTTTTGAACACTCGCCGGATGGATACAGAGACCAAAAGCCTGTATCAAAAAGAGGAAACGGATCGTCCCATGTCGATCGATTTTACCAATCCCAAACCCCTCTACCTGCAGATCGTCGAAAGCATCAAAGCGAAAATCTCTTCCGGGCAATTGCACATCGGCGATCAGATCAGTTCCCACAGTGAGCTGGCCCTGCATTATGGCGTCAGTTTGATTACCGTGAAAAAAGCCCTGAATGAGCTGATCCGCCAGGGGCTCTTATACAGCCGCATCGGCAAAGGGACGTTCGTTGCTCAACCACCGGCATCTGTGGACTTTAACCGAACCATCGGCCTCATGCTCAGCGATCTAAAGAATCCTTTCTTCTCGCTGATCCTGCACAGCATCGAACAAAAAATATCGGAAAATGGCTATAATCTGCTGCTCTCCAACGCCTCTCGCCAAATGGAGAAAGAGGAAAGCCGGATTCAACAATTTCAGCAACTGGGCGTCGACGGCATGATCATCGCTTCCACCAGCCATATCTATCGCGCCACGGAAACCATTCGCAGGCTGAAACATGACCATTTCCCCTTTGTTATGGTCTCTTTTGTTGCGGACGAGGATATATATTATGTCGGCACCGATCATGAGTTGGGCGCTTTCATGGCGACCGAGCATCTGATCCGGCAGGGATATGAAAGAATCGGCTATATCAGCGGTGAAAGAGGCAACCTGTTAGCCGATTTACGCCAGCAGGGGTATCGACGGGCGCTGACCAGGTATCAACGCCCCTTCCGTCCGGAATTTATTTTCCCTTTGCCAATGAAATTCAGGGATTTCGAGTCCGGCTATAAAATCGGCAAACGGTTTTTTCAATCATCCGAATTTCCGGACGCTCTGTTCGTCTACAACGATCTCTCCGCCCTTGGATTCGAAACCGCGGTCCTGGAACAGGGATATAAAATCCCCGACGATGTTGCTATCATAGGGTTCGATGATATCGAACAGGGCCGATATGCGCCGGTGCCGCTGACCACCATCCATCAACCCACGGAAGAGATAGGGCGGATGGCCTTTGAAAAATTAAGCAAGCTGATTAAGAAAGAACCTGTGGAAATCCGGACGATCTTGAAACCGCAACTCATTGTGCGGGAGACTTGCAAAAGGAGTCGAAATGAAACATAGGCTATCTCTTGTTTTCATTCTGTTGATTTTAATTCTGCCCGTGCCCCTGTTCGCCGGCACCACCGGAAAAATATCCGGCGCCATCACCGACGTCGAAAGTCGCGAGCCTCTGACCGGAGTCAATGTGATGATCGAGGGCACGGCCATGGGCGCCGTAACCGATATCAACGGCTTTTATTTCATCCTCAACGTGCCACCCGGCACCTATTCGGTCAAGGCGACCATAATGGGGTACGAAATCCAGCGACAGACCGGCGTCAGAGTTGCGATGGATATGACCACCAGACTGGATTTCAAGCTGAAATCCACCGTGCTGGAAGGCCAGGCGGTGACGGTGGTGGCGGAACGGCCCGCCATTCAAAAAGACCTCACCTCCAGTTTGCAGAGTTTTTCCAACAGCGAAATCGTCGAAGCGCCGGTCGAGAATCTGTCACAAATCATCGAGATTCAGTCGGGCATCAACCGGATGGGTTCGGAGAACAGCGGCTATGTCAGCGGCGCCCCCGGCGACGGCATCCACATCCGCGGCGGCAGGGAAAATGAAACCCTGTTTCTGATCGACGGCATCAAGGTGGGCGACGACATCTACGGCGGCTCGCGCTATATCCAGAACACTTCCGGAACCACCATCAATGAGATGAAAACCATCATCGGCACTTTCAACGCCGAATACGGCGGCAAGATGGCGGGCGTCATCAGCGTGGTCACCAAAGACGGCGAAGAAACCTATTCCGGCAGACTCAGCGGCTACACCGATCATTTCGGCATCGACACCTTTGATAAAAACACCTACCAGGGCGAAGCCACCCTCAGCGGCCCGGTACCGCTGGTCAAAAAAATGGTCTTTTATGCCAACGGCCAGCTGCGCACCACCGACGGCCGCAAAGATGTATACGGCCTCATGATTCCCAACTGGAGCGACTCCAAAGGCCTGATGGATCGTACCGCCACCGGCGAGAAAGTCCCGGCCCTCTGGGAAGACGATTGGAACGCCATGTTTAAACTGACCTACAAGCCGATCCCGTCGATGAAACTGTCCGCCAGCTATTATCATTCCTGGGGACAGGAAGGCAAGTACAGCCACAGCTATCGCTACGTGCCCATGGGGCTCCCCTATCGCGAGACCATCAACACGGCGGTGATAATTAAAATGGTGCATACCGTCAATCCGCGCACGTTTTATGAGGTGATCGGTTCCTACCAGACCACCGATTTCTTTTACGGCGTCGACAAGTATCGCGAGCGCAAGAACGTCTTTGGCGATCGGTTGACACGTGAATTTTATTATTATTCCGGCGCACCACACGAATACAACACCGACTCTTCCAAAACCTGGCAGGCGGTGTTGAATTTCACCAGCCAGGTCAACAAGCATCACCAGCTCAAATCGGGCGTCGAGTTGCGCCGTCTGAATGTGTTTCATCGCATGGACATGGCCGGCGGTTCGCCGCTGCAGAAGATCGAGGGCGAGATTTATGAAAAACATCTCGCCTATGCCCGCCGCCACCCGATCGAGTTTTCCGTCTATTTGCAGGATAAAATGGAGTTTGAGGATATCGGTATGATCATGAACCTGGGGGGGCGGCTGGAATACTGGGACCAGCGCATGGAATATATGGAAGAACCCGACCTGCCTTTTTCGACGCAAATGCTGTCGACCGAGAAAAAAATCCGCATCAGCCCCCGCTTCGGCCTGTCGTACCCGGTATCCGACCAGGCGGCTTTTCACCTGGCTTACGGCCATTTCTATCAGTTGCCGAGATACATGGAGTTGCTCTCCGGCCTCAACGACGAAGGCTATTATGAAGGTCGGCCCAACCTCAACGATCCGGGGCCCGGCATTTCCAATCCCAACGCCAAGCCGGAAAAGACGGTCTCCTACGAAACCGGTTTGCAGTTTCAGCTCGCCGGCAACAGCACCCTGAATGTAACTGCATTCTACCGCGAGATGGCCGATCTGATGGGCGTGCGCTGGATGAGCGGCGGCGGCGGTTATGTCTATCTCGATAATGTCGATTTCGGCAACGCCAAAGGCGTGGAGATGACCCTGGAGAAGCGTTTCAGCAACCTCTGGTCTGCGCGCGTCAATTATACCTGGTCGACGGTCAAGATCAGCACGTCCAGCCCGCTGACGGCGGCGCAGAAGAACCGATTCATCGCCTATCGCACCTTTTTGGCCGATTGGGATCGCCCCCACGATATCAACGCGCTCTTGCTCATCAGCGATCCGAAAAGCTGGGGCATCAGCATCATCACCAGGGCGCGATCCGGCCGGCCCTACAGCGTGCTGGCCGAAGAACTGAATACCGAACGCATGCCGTGGGAGATCATCACCGACCTGCGCCTGAGCAAGTATTTCCGCTTTTTGGGGATGAACCAGGCCGTCTATCTGCAAATCTACAACCTGTTCAATCGCCGCAACATTCGCTCGGTCTATTCGGAAACCGGCAAATGGGATGACGACGGTCTCTACAGCACGCCTTACGATCTGGATGCGAGCCCGACAAGGAGATCGGAAGGACGGAGCGCGCGCATCGGATTTAAACTGGATTTTTAAGCAACATGGACGTTACCCCGATGAGCCTAAAAAAGTAGGCGAATCATTCGAGCGGCTTTTAAGGAGTTGATAATGCGTACAATCGATACCTATCAATCAGGTCTCTTTATCCTTTTACTCGCGGTGCTGGCATCGGCCGTGACCGTGCGGGGCCAGGCGCAGGAGCCGAGGGAGTATCAGCG
>JAFGSU010000446.1 GCA_016934435.1 Candidatus Zhuqueibacterota bacterium
AAAAGCTGAACCTGGATATCTCGCAGCGCGAGTTCGAAAAACAGCAGTCGCTGTATGAAAAGGGCGGCGTCACACTGCGAGAGCTTAAAAACGCTGAAAAGACCTATATCGATGCCAGATATGCCTATGAAAATGCTATTCTGACCCTAAATAAATTGAATATCACTTCACCGTTCGACGGTGTTCTGGTGGACCTGCCTTATTACACCGAAAACACCCTGGTGACCACCGGGTCGCTGATGGCGCAGATCATGGACTATGGACGGTTGTACATGGAAATCCAGCTGCCCGGGAAGGAGCTGACACGGCTTAAGGTCGGCCAGCCGTCGAGGGTGATGTATTATGCCTTACCGCAGGATACGCTCGGGGGGCGCATCGCCCAGGTTTCGCCCGCCCTGAATCCGGATACCCGGTCTTTCAAAGCCACCATGCAGGTCGAAAATCCGCAATTGCTGTTGCGCCCGGGCATGTTCGTCAAGACGGAAATCGTGCTGACGCGCAAGGATTCGGCCATCGTCATTCCAAAGGACATCATTCTTTCCCGCCAGCGCGGCAAAACGGTATTCATCGTCGAACGCGGCGCGGCTGAGGAACGCGTCATCGTCACCGGTATCGAAAATCCCGATGCCGTCGAAGTGGTCGAGGGGCTGAAAGTGGATGAACGCCTCATTATCAAGGGCTTTGAGACGCTGCAGAATCGTTCAAAGGTCAAGATTGTACGCTAATCGAAGAAGAAAGAAATGCGAAAATTAACCGAATTTTCCGTTAAATATCCCATAACCGTGCTCATGATGGTGCTGGCCATCCTGTTGCTCGGTTATATTTCCTTTCAAAAACTCAATGTCGATCTGTTTCCGGATTTGAACAATCCGCGCTTGTTCATCGAGATCAAGTCCGGCGAGCGTCCACCCGAGGAGATTGAAAAACGTTACGTCGAGAATATCGAATCTCTGGCCATCCGGCAGCGTAACGTGCTGCAGGTTTCGTCGCTGTCGCAGGTTGGCAGCGCCCAGGTCATCGTCGAGTATACCTGGAAGAGCGATATGGACGAAGCATTTCTCGATCTGCAAAAGGCGCTATCCACGCTGTCGCAGGACAGCGATCTGGATGAACTCACCATCACGCAGCACGATCCCAATGCCGCGCCCATCCTGTTATTGGGTTTGTCGCACCCGGAAGTCACCGATATGAACGAGCTGCGCCTGGTAGCGGAGAATTATTTGCGCAACGAACTGATTCGTCTGGAAGGCATTGCCGAAGTCGAGCTTTTAGGTCAGGAAGAAAAAGAAGTGGTGGTGGAGACCGACGAGTACCTGTTGAACGCTTACAACGTCACGCCCGCCACAGTGGTGAACCGTATTCGCAGTTATAATCGCAATTCATCGGGCGGTTCCATCGTCGAGATGGGCCGTAAGTATGTGATCAAGGGCGTGGGCGAATTCCAATCCATTGATGATATTGCCGGGGTGGTTGTCGCCTATAAAACCGAAACTGTCAATGCCGGGAACGAAGGCAACCGGGTGCCGGTCTTTCTCAGGGATGTCGCCACATTACAGATGTCCAATCGAAAGCCGGAAAATATCGTGCGCATCAATCAGCGGCGCTGCATGGCGCTGGCGGTTTACAAGGAGACCAAGTTCAATACCCTGCGGGCGGTCTCCAATTTCAGCGCCGCGCTGGAGAATCTGCGCAAGGCTTTGCCGGGTTATGATCTGGCTATCATTCAGAATCAGGGTGAATTTATTTCAGCGGCCGTCAACGAAGTAAAATCGTCGGCATTGATCGGCATCCTGCTGGCCGTCGTCGTGCTCTATCTGTTTTTGCGCCATATAGGTGTGACCGCTATTATCAGCATCGCCATTCCCATCTCGGTGGTGGCGACATTCAATCTGATGTATTTCAATGGTTTGACCCTCAACATCATGACCCTGGGTGGCCTGGCTTTGGGCGCCGGTATGCTGGTCGACAATGCCATTGTGGTGATGGAGAATATTTTTCGCAACCGGGAGGAGGGACTGTCCCTGCGGCAGGCTTCCATCGAAGGCGCGGCTCAGGTCGGCGGCGCTATCACCGGCTCCACCCTGACCACGATCGTGGTGTTCTTGCCCATCGTTTACCTGCATGGTTCCGCCGGAGAGCTGTTCAAGGATCAGGCGTGGACGGTTGCGTTTTCTCTGCTGGCATCGCTGGTGGTCTCGCTGTTGTTCATCCCGATGTTGAGCGCGCGGATGCTCAGGGAGCGAGCGGTAAAGACTTCGACGCAGTCGTTGCGTTTCCCGGGATATCGCCGGTTTCTCGAACGCGTGCTCGAGCGAAGATACTGGGTGATACTGACAGCGCTCATTCTAATCGCCATCGCCATCGTTTTGATACCCATAATCGGAAGTGAATTTATGCCAAGGGCGCAGGAAAAGACATTTTCCATCGACCTGCGCCTGAGCGAAGGAACGGAGTTGTACCGCACGGAAAGCACAGTTGCGGACCTGGAGGTTCTCATTCAGGAGGCGTTAGGTTCTCAAATAATCCATATGTACAGTAAAATCGGCCCGTCGGTCAGTCTGAACGAGAGCCAGAAGGAAGTTTTTGAGAATGAAAACAGCGCGACCATCAAGCTGATATTGAAAGAGGAGGGCTTTTCGGCTCAGCACATTCTCGACCGGATCAACATCATCCTCGCGGCTGTACCCGACATGGAGGCGCAGGTGGTGCAGGAGCAGACGGCTGTGCAGATGAGTCTGGGCACCGAAATCGCACCGCTAATCGTCGAGGTCAGCGGACAGGAGCTCGAGCGGATTCAGGCGCTGACCGATCAGATCGGCGAACGGTTGGCTTCCATGCCGCAGCTGAATAATATCCGCACCAGCTTCGACAAAGGCCGGCCGGAGGTGGAAGTGGTCATCGATCGCAATCGCGCCGGTATGCTCAATGTCAACCTCGACGACGTCATCGGTCAACTGCAGGATCAATTGATGGGCAAAGAGGCCGGTCAATGGGATTATCGCGGCGAGATGCAGGATATTACCCTGCGCATGCCGCCGGTGGACCTGGCGCAGTTGGGCGATGTGGTCGTCAATAGCAATAATACTCAGGTTCGGCTGGATGAGATCGCTGATATTCGCTTCATAACCGCGCCGCGGGAGATATCCAGGCGCAATCAGGTGCGCATCGGTACGGTTACTGCGCATATCGTCAGTGATGAGCCGTTCGATCACGTCGTAAAAGCTGCGGAGGAAAAATTGTCCGATATCCCCTTGCCGGCGGACTATCGCATTCGGATAACCGGCGAGGAAGAGAAAAGGCAGGATGCCTTTGGCAACCTGAAATTCGCCCTGATCCTGTCGATCATCCTGGTTTATATGGTACTGGCGTCGGAGTTCGAATCGCTGCTGCATCCGTTCACTATTATTTTAACCATTCCGTTAGCGGCGGTCGGATCGGTCCTGCTGTTTTTTATTCTGGGAAAATCGTTCAACATGATGGCCTACATCGGCATCATCATGTTAGCGGGGATTGCCGTGAACGATTCCATCATTTTAGTTGATGCCATTTTGCAGCACCGGCGCAACGGCATGGTTCTGCGCGAGGCAGTACTGGCGGCCGGGCAGCAGCGCATCCGCCCGATCTTGATCACCAGCCTGACGACCATTCTGGCCATGGTTCCGCTCACCATCGGCTTTGGCCAGGGTGTGGCGCTGCGCGAGCCCCTGGCTCTGGCGGTGATCGGCGGTCTGACCACCTCGACGATTTTGACGCTGGTGGTGATTCCCTGCGTCTATGAAACGTTGGAGCGATGGAAGGAGCGTCTACAAAAAGCGGTATGAGGATAGCCGGCATGTAAGCTGAATCTCTTGATTGTGGTCAAAAAGTATAGAATCATCATCATTACAAATAAAAATTACTTTTTGCTCGTTCAAAAGTTGATTTGCAGCATGATTATTAGTTCAATAAATACAATTTATTATGGAGTGAGGCTGTCCAAAAAGTCATATAAATCTATAAAAGCCAGTGCTCTCTCCCGCTATCGGGAGAGGGCCAGGGTGAGGGTAAAGATTTGTTTTAATAAAAATTTAATTGCATTTGAGAGCCATTCTACTAAAATCCGAACATCGTATCAGATGCATCATTTTTTTAACTTTTTGGACATCCTCATGCATCGACGCAGTCAATACACTCCAAAAGTGCCGGCAAAAATACTTTTTGGACACCCTCAGTGAAAAAAATTAAGATGTGAATCCATGAACTTGATTCGTTTCGTCATCCAGCGCAAAGTGTTCGTCTCCATGCTGTTCATCGGCCTGAGTCTGCTGGGCTATATCTCCTACCAGCAGCTGCCGGTGGAATTACTGCCCAACACCGAATTGCCGTTTTTGATGGTCCAGGTGCGCGGCCACCAGGAGATGGACCCGGCTTATCTGGAAAAAGGCGCGGTTGTGCCGCTGGAGGGCGTCATCAGCACGCTGGAGGGCATCGACCGGCTGGAATCTTACATCGATCGCCGATCCGGTCGCATCATGGTTTATTTCAACCAGGATGTGCGCATCAAGTATGTGCATTTGAAATTGCAGGAAAAAGTAAACGAAATTCTGCCGAGCCTGGGCGATGAGTTCATGGTCATGGTGCTCAAGGTGGATATCGAGCAGTTAGCCAACACGTTTATGCAATTACAGGCGCGAGGCGGCGGCGGCATCAATCGAGTGCGCAATCTGGTGGATCAGAAGGCGCTGCGCGAACTGGAAAATATCGACGGCGTGGCGCATGTGGAGGTGATCGGCGGCCAGCAAACCTCCATCGAAATCCGCCTGAATGAGGAGGCGTGTCGCGCGCACAACATTACCGCCTCACAAATCCGCGCAATTCTGGCCGGTAACGCGCGCGACAAGACGTTTGTCGGACAGGTTTATCAACGCAAGCAGAAACTTTTCGTGAACGTGGTGGCCGAATATAGCGATGTTTCGCAACTCGAAAACATCGTCCTGCGCGCCGAGGGGCCGCTGTTGCTCAAACATGTGGCGCATGTCTATGGCGGTTTGAAGGAGCAAACCACCATCAGCCGCGTCAACGGCAAGGAGGCGGTGTCCGTTCAGATGGTGCGCGACAATCAGGTCAATCTCATCGATGTGTCGCACCGTACGCGCGACGTCATCGAGCAATTGAATGAAAAGCTCAAGTCGGAAGACCTTGAAATTGTCATCCAGTACGATTCCGCTGAAAACATCGAAAAGAACGTCGACCTGGTCAAACAACTGGCGCTGATCGGCGGTCTGCTGGCCGTAGTGGTCTTGTGGGTGTTTTTGCGCAACCTGCGGCTGGTGCTGGTCATTGCCTTCACCATTCCGGCTTCGGTGCTCATTGCCTTCAATC
This sequence comes from Candidatus Zhuqueibacterota bacterium, assembly GCA_016934435.1. GTDB lineage: Bacteria > Zhuqueibacterota > Zhuqueibacteria > Residuimicrobiales > Residuimicrobiaceae > JAFGSU01. The sequence goes on from JAFGSU010000446.1 coordinate 5,362, forward strand.
TGTTCTATCTCTTCGATATCAGCATCAATTCCCTGACCCTGGTGGGCATGGCCCTTGCGATCGGCATGCTGGTGGATAACAGCGTTGTGGTGCTGGAAAATATCTATCGCCTGTTATCAAGCGGTGTGGATGAGGATGAGGCGGTTATCAGAGGCACGCAGGAGGTGTGGAAGTCGATTTTTGCCTCGACCATGACCACCATCACCGTGTTTTTGCCTTTTCTGTTCTCGAGCAATTTTTTGATCAAAGTGCTTGGCCATCATATCGGCATTTCCATTGTGTCGACGCTCCTGGTGTCGCTGATTTTTGCATTGCTGATCATCCCCATGATCACCCACTGGCTGATGCTGCGGCGATCCCGGGGCGGCGGCATGCAGTTCAGCCGCATCTCCACAAAAAATCGATTGATTCAGCTCTATACGGTATTTTTGAAATCCGCCATTCGCTTCCCGGCGCGCACGATTGTCGGCGCGGCGTTGGCCTTTTTTGCCAGTCTGCTGATATGTCTGGGCCTGAGTCTGAATACCCCCGAAGAGAGCAGACAGGATCAATTCACCCTCTACATCACCATGCCGGCCGGGGCCACTCTGGAGACAACGAGTCTGGCGGTGACCGATCTGGAGGGATTGTTTCAGGATTTTCCTGAAGCGCAGGATATCGCCAGCCAGATATACGAGGAAGAAGCCACCATCACCATCCAGCTCAAAGAGGATTATGAGAAGATTCGCCAGTACGACCTGGCGCGCATCAAGAATGAAATACAGGAGCGGATGGATCGGTTCAGAACCGCAACGGTTGGCTTTGATCCGCCCGCAGCCAGCCGCAGGTTCAGCGGCGGAGGCGGCGGCATGGGCGGCGGCAGAAGTATGAACCAGGGCATGGAACGCATGTTGGGCATCGGTTCGCAGGAAGAAAAAGTGGTGGTCAAGGGTTCGGATTTTACCATCATGCGGCAGATGGCCGAAGAAATAAGCACCTATCTGCAGGAATTGAGCAGCATGCGTCGCGTTTCCCTGAGCGTAGCCGATGACCGGCCGGAAATCCACGTGTACAGCGATAATTTTTTATTGAGCGAATACGGCATCAACGCCAATGCCGTTTCCGCTGAACTGGCTTCGTTTCAGAGTGAATACACCACCACGCTCAAGTACAAACAGGGAGTGGATGAATACGACATCGTCATTCGCAATGAAGTGCTGGAGGAGAAGGATATCGATGATTTGCGTACATTGCGCATTCCCGGAGATGGCGGCGGATTGTACGAGCTGCAGGATATCAGCCGTATTATCTATACACAGGGCGTTACCGGCATCAGTCGGGTGAACCAGGAAAAGCAGATCGAAATCACCTATGGATTTTATCCGGAGATCACCAGCGACAAGACCATGTTAGAGTTAGCGCGCGGTGAGGTGGATCAGGTTGTGGCTTCATTGCGGTTGCCGCAGGGTCTGGCGGTGGAAGTGGTACACGACGACCTGGATTTGAGTGAATTCTATTTTCTTCTCGCCGCGGCATTTATTTTGATCTACATGATTTTGGCCTCTGTTTTTGAATCGTTATTGACGCCGGTGGTTATGTTGTTCACCCTGCCGCTTGCGGCCATCGGCGCCCTCTGGGGGCTCATTTTCACCGGTCATTCGATCCTCAATGCCAACACCATGATCGGCTTCCTCATTCTGCTCGGCGTGGTGGTCAACAACGGCGTCATTTTCATCGATTTCACCAATATTCTGCGCGGCCGCGGCTACAATCGCTCACGGGCGCTGCTGATGGCCGGCCGCGCGCGCGTTCGCCCGATCCTCATCACCTCGCTGACAACCATTATCGGCATGCTGCCGCTGGCTATGGGCAAGGCCGAATATGTTACCCAGATCGGCTCGCCGTTTGCCATCACCGTCATCGGCGGTTTGTCGCTGAGCACGCTGTTCACTCTGGTTTTTATCCCCACGGTTTATTCGGGACTGGAATCGGCTCTGGCGTGGCTGAAGAAACTGCCCTGGTACATCAAGGCGGCGCAGGCACTCCTGTTCATTGCGGGATCGTTGTTGATCTATTTCAACGTCGACAGTTTTATCTGGCAGATGGTCGACCTGTTCGTCCTTTTGCTGGCAATACCGGCGTTGACCTATTTTATTCAGATTAGTTTGCGACAGGCGCGCGCCGAATATATCAAACCGAACGAGGCCATTACCATTACAATTCAGCACATGGTCAAGATTTATGATCAGGACAGTCGCTTTGTGCGGGAATGGAAAAAAGACCTGAATGGTCGTGGGCAGGCGCCGGAACTCAAATCAAAGCGATACCTGCTCGAGCCGCTGATATGGCAGGTGCCGGTACTCCTCTTTCTCCTCTATTTTACCTATGGTTATCTGAGCGGCAAATTCTGGACGTTTGTGCTCATGCATTTTGTCTTTTTCTACATCCGCTATTTCTGGCGCAGCATGCAATCCCTGCTCAGGCGTTCTTTTCCCTGGATGCGAAATGAAAAACGGCAACGATGGATCGAGACCGGCTTTTTATGGGGTCTGCCGCTGATGAATGCCTGGTTTTTCTATTTCAAATGGAACGCAGCCGGCCTGGGTATTTTTGTCGCCATACTCTGGTATATCCTACTGGTCATTGCCACCACGTCGCATCGATTGCATCGTGACCGGGTGAATATTGCGCGAATCGAGGGGCGCTTTTCGGGTATGCGCCGGGCATTCTATCGATTTGTACACATCATTCCCATTGTCGGACGCAGGAAATCGCCTTTCAGGGCTCTTGATAATGTATCGGTGCAAATCGGCAGCGGCATGTTCGGCCTGTTAGGTCCCAACGGCGCCGGTAAAACCACCCTGATGCGCATCATTTGCGGCGTGCTCGAGCAGACGCGCGGTTCCATCTGGATCAACGGCATCGCTCTTAAGGAGAAAAGGGAGGAGCTGCAGGGCCTCATCGGCTATCTGCCGCAGGAATTTGGCACCTATGAGAATATGACGGCCTATGAATTCCTCAGCTATCAGGCGATTCTGAAGGGGATCACGGATAAAGAAAAGAGAGAGAAAATCATCGATTATGTCCTCGCGGCTGTGCATCTGCAGGAAAGTCGCCACAAGCGCATCGATTCTTTTTCCGGCGGCATGAAGCAGCGCATCGGCATCGCCCAGACCCTGCTGCATCTGCCGCGCATACTGGTGGTGGATGAGCCGACGGCCGGATTGGATCCACGCGAACGCATTCGTTTCCGCAATTTGTTGGTGGAGCTGAGCCGCGAACGCATCGTTATCTTTTCCACCCACATCATTGAAGATATCTCCAGCTCCTGCAATCAGGTGGCGGTGCTGAATCGGGGTCGCCTGGTTTACCTGGGAGAGCCCGGCCATATGGCGGAAACCGCCAGAGGCGTGATGTGGCAGATATTGCTGTCGCCGCAGGAATTTGATCAGTTCCGCAAGGATCACCGGATCGTGCATC
>JAFGSU010000041.1 GCA_016934435.1 Candidatus Zhuqueibacterota bacterium
AAAATAATAATAAATACCGGAACGAATAAGTAAATTAGGAGATTTGTTTTATCCTTCTCGACAGGTTCAATGAGTTCAAAATCATCCCCAGTGAGTGGAACGGCTCCGTCTCGTAATAGTTTTCCTTCATTTTGTGCACGATATTCTGCTCTGCGCATTGCACCGAAGTTAGGTATTATTTGAAAGGCAACCAAACCTGCGAAAATCACTGCCAGCCAGCCGTAAAAATTAAAAGGTATCGCTTGAATGAAAACAGCCATTCCGTCTTCTGCAGTTGTTATCGAACCGTAACCCTTCAGCAGCCCGGCTATAAAAACTGCCCAGCCGCTCAGCGGAACGATAGTACATACCGGTCCACTGCCGGAGTCCAGCAAATAAGCCAACATTTCTCTTGACACTTTGTACTTATCTGTTAAAGGCTTGGCAATCGGCCCGCTGAATAAAGGGCTAAAATAGTCAGAGAAGAATACAAAAATACCCATCAACCAGGCGAAACCGGCAGCGCTCCGACGCGTCTTTATTTTGCGGGATGCCAATTCGGTAAAGCCCGATATAACACCGGCCCGCAAATAAAAAGCAATCATAATACCCACAGCAACTTCGATCATCATCACCCAAATAAAGTCTCTGTTGCCCAAGGCGTTTTGAAAAAGTGCGGCAAGGCCGCTGGCAGGATCCATTCCGCTGATCACAGTTCCGACTGCGCAGCCGATGAGCAGAGAAAATACGGCATCCCTTGTAATGAATGTCAACACCAAAGCGAGGACGATCGGTAATAGTGATAAAAAACCCAGGCTGGTTTCATTCATCGGACGACTTTCTTTAAATGAGATTAGGTTTTCATGATAATTCTTCTGTCACATGAATATTCCGTCTTTCAAGTTCTTCTTTAAAGATATTGTAGGGAATATCGCTTACCGGAGAGAGAAGCCCTTTTTTTGATAATATGCCGGTCCCAATCAATTGCGCCCCGATACTGGCGGTATAGCCGACAGTCCGGCTCATGGCAGTCAGGCCGGTCTGTAAATCACGACGATCGATAACCTGGTAAACGCAGCGTTTTTTTCGTCCATTCTTCTTCCCCTCAACCTCTATCCGAACGACGGCAATGTCCCGCTCATCTTCTTTCAGTCGAATTTGCGGTTCAATGATAGAAGCAAGAAATTTCTTCCGGTCGACAGCAACACCACCGACAAGTACTGGTTCATCATCCAGCAGATGCAAATCGACCAGAGATTTCCAAAAGGCCGAATGTCCCGGCCAACGCAGTGCATATCGCCCCATCAGGTTAAGAGTCCCTTTGTCGATATCAAGAAGATCAATATATTTGGAAGCATCTCCATTGGGATACGCTTCCATTTTACCCAGTTCATCGATCTCGATTTCGTGTATATGTTTTGGATCGAAAATTTCCGTCTTTTTTATTTCTAAAATCTCTCCATGATTGACGATATATCCGGTTCGCAAATACGCTCTGAGCACGCCTTCAAAAGTCCAGGTCACCTTGTATTTCAGAGGATTGTCGATGGCGCTTTTTTCCGGGATCCCGCCGCCATAGCTCATGATGGTATTTATCTCATCGAAATGGCGTTTTGCTTCGCCTAACAGGACAAGATCGATACCCGGATCGAGGCCGAATTCAGGCAGAATGCTTAAGCCTTTTCCGGCAGCTTTTTTTGCAAGCTCCAGAATGACTGGTGACGTGTAAAATGTATTTACCGAATGACAGCCTTTTTCCACTGCAATTTCGGCGACTGTTTCCATAAACGGTACGGGCAGTAAATCGATGACAATATCCGGTTTTTCTTCAAACAGCCCGTTTAGTTCAACAGTATTGGTTGCGTCCAAATACCTGCTCGTCACCTTTTGTCCGAAATTATTGGATGATACATGCGTTTGCAGCATTTCAAGATCTTTATCCGCGGCAATGATGTTCGAGACGGCAGGGCTGATGAAGAGATCGTGCAGAGCAGCTTTGCCCTGCATACCGACACCGAGAAGGAGAATTTTCATTGATAATTATTCCTTGTTTTTGACGTGATTAACAGGATGTCATTATGAATCCCGATTTTTTTTATTTGGATGAAGAATCTCTGGCCTCTTTACGTGTACTGGATTGAGATCCTTCGGCAAAAAACACCTCAGGATGACAGCACGGCTGTTTTCTGAATCAAGCGGATTCCCGCGAACAAATAAAAAAGGTAGACGCACGAACGTCCCTGATTTTCACTAAAGAATTATCACTTAGCGCAAAAGCATACATTTTTTATATGCCGTATATTCTCCGGCAATGAGTTTATAGAGATATATCCCTGAACTGGCCGATTTCACGTTCCACCGAGCCTCATAATTGCCGGCTTGTTGATGTATATCCACCAGTGTCTCAATCAGCTGACCATTTAGATTGTAAATAGACAGTTGCACATCAGACGGCTCCGGCAATTGATAGGAAATTGTTGTCACAGGATTAAATGGATTGGGATAGTTCTGAGACAATGTAAAACGATCGGGTATTTTAGTTTCACTTTCCTCTACGGAAATCTGCATATGCTGGCTTTCAAGTATTTGTAGATTCTGACCGCCCATGAGACCACCCATATTCAAGACGAGTTCTTCTAAACCGTCTCCGTCCAGATCTCCAGCGGGTCGTACATTCCCAAATCGGACGCCGGGCATCTTCAAAATTTCATAGGGAATCCAGCTGTTTGGGTCCGTAACCGGCCCGCCCTGGTATTCCAGATCCAATATTGCCTGAGCTCTGTAATCATTATAATAAATATCCGGTTTGCTATCCTGATCAAGGTCGCCCATATAGCCGCTACGCATAAATCCGCCATCCGGCACAGTCGGCCAGTTCATCACGTAAGTCCAGGCTGAGGGTCCAAAATCCTCAAAACCATTAGATGCTTCCTTAGTAATGACGAAGATATGGCCATGAATATCACTAATGAGGAATTCCGGATCGCCATCTCCGTCAAAATCATGAAAAATCGGATTTGCGAATGCACCATCAAAAGACGGATAAAGAATGAGCGTTTCGGGAGTATTTGTGTGTTTTATCACATAATTATCGATGCCGTCACTTTCAAACACGCGGGTGGCGGAAACATCCTGCCAATGGCTCGTAAATATTTCCATATTGCCGTCTTCGTCAAAATCATCTATAACGACACCGCCGACGCGATAACCGCCGCCAGGAGGTGCCTCCGCATTTAAGAAATCATCGGCAAATTCCAATTTCCAATCCGGAGCGGAAAGATCAGAATCCGGAAATGAGCCAATTGCACAATACAATGCGTCATTCAGGTTATATCCCATAAAAAATTCCAGATCGGGATCAGAATCGAGATTTTTAACGATGACTGACCTGACATTGGCATATCCGGAAAAATCCTGCAGCGGGTAAAGTGTCCTGGTCGGCTCCATCGGAAGCCCTCCGCCGTCTTCAAACGACCTGCCGTCCG
>JAFGSU010000042.1 GCA_016934435.1 Candidatus Zhuqueibacterota bacterium
CAACCTGGATCACGAGACGTTAAAGAATTTGATTGGATACAAAAGATCACTATTGAGAACAAAGATTTGGTCCAAGCTTTAAAAATTGAGCTCGATGACGGCGAAGCTGAAGCAATATCTCTTGCCGTTACTTGACGATCTCAGAACCAAGGCTGGTTTCCTGATAAGTGATAGCTTGTATTCTCGAGTACTGGAAATCGCCAAAGAAGATTAGTTTCATTTTTATATAAATTTTTCTGCGAGGCTGTCCCAAAAGTCTTATTGCTTGTAGCTCCGCCTTTAGGCGGGCTTTTAAAACCCGGCTGAAGCCGGCACTACAAACTATTAATTTAATTAATTTTAAATATGATAGAATGATTATTTTCCTTTAGCCTCAGTTGAAAATAATTTTGCAGAAATTTACTTTTTGGACAGCCTCGGAGGGAAACCTGTCGGGACGGATGTCCCTCCCCAGCGCCCGCGCCGGAGAAAACTCCGGCACGAGCGAACGCTACCATTCGTATTTTTTCACTCGATGGCAGATTAATACGTACCCTGAATAAGGGAGATGACTCTCAATTCATTGTATGGGATTTGTTGAATGAATGGGGAAAGGCGGTGGCGAGTGGTATCTATATCATTCACATCGAAATGGCAGACTTGAAAGCATCCAGGACGATTAAATTAGCCGTCATCAGAGAAAAAGGCTTTTAATAGACTTATCAATGGGAATCAATGCCCATTTTCAGCCTCCCTCTCGCTATCCCGCAGAGCTTTTTGATTTGTTGTGTTTTGCACTGAGCAGATTTCCCCTCGTCCCCAAGCTCCCGGCCCGAGGACGCACCTGTCGAAACCGCTGTGCTTATTAATCCGCCTTGGGATAGAAAGCCTGCCACTCTGACCGGGGAGCTGGAGCTTTTAGAACGTCTGCAATGCCAGGCAGGGCCCTGGCATCCTGAATAAACCGATGCCTATCAACATCAACTCAACTATAATCTTGTTCCCACTTTTTATGATCGGAAAAATCAATCCGGCGGCTAACCGCACGAACCGCTGGCGTACGCCTGCGATGATCATGAACTCGTAGGGTGCACGTCCCTTAAAGGAGGATCGCACCGTCCTAAAAAGGATCGTCCGGCAGATGCCTGGCGGACGGCATGCTGGTGCGGGATATCCATCCCGCCATTCGCCGACGCGGAATTATATGGATGCAGCCGAACCTGTCGGGACGGATGTCCCTCCCCAGCGCCCGCGCCGGAGAAAACTCCGGCGCGATCGAAAAAAAAGAACCAGAGATGAAATACCCGCGGTAGCAAAAAGACAGGACCCCGGGGTTGATTAAGTGGTTTTGGTGGTCCTTATTTGATCAAAACCATTTTCTTCAAATCGTGAAATTCACCCGCCTGCATCAGATAATAATAGACGCCGGTGGTCAGATCTCCGTCCTTGATGGTTAGTATAGCCGTGTAGTTTCCCGGCTGATGTGCACGATCCACCAGGACTTTTACGCGCTGACCCAGCAAGTTGTACAATGAGAGGCGGACGTGCTCGACGGCCGGTACGCCGTATTCGATCGTCGTGGTCGGATTAAAAGGATTGGGATAGTTCTGCTTCAGGAAAAAATCCTCTGGTATCGATGCCGTTGGGTCAGCCACGACGGGCGTGTAATCTTCACTGACCATAAAAGTCCAACTGGCGGTTTTTCTCTGCACACATTCACTCATGCTCTTCAGGCCGCAAACAGTGGCAGTTAGATATTTACCGGCATACTCGGTCAATGATTTTTCAGTATGAATGATCAGCGTGTTGTCGGAGCAGGTAACACTGATATCCAAGACGGTAGCCTCTTCCACTGTTTCCAACGTAATATTCCCGGCTACAGTGCTCGTATCAATAGTATCGGAAAAGTGCACACAGATTTCATCCCCCGAATGTAACACACCATCGGCGGGTTCGGTACCAACGACCAGCAGCGAGTTACGATCAATAATTCCAGCCGAAATATTGGAATAATCAACCCCTTCTGTACATTCAGCAGCCGCACGCAACTCATAACGATCATTCGAAAGATTGGAAATATCCCATGAACTTTCAATCGTTGCAGTAGATATTTGCGCTTTCTGTTTGATAAACGTCGTCGTCCAGTTTCCGCCTGATGGCCTGTATTGTAATTTGATACTTTGTAAATTTTGGTTATTGAGGTCATAGTCCGAAATCATAAAGTCGAGATTATTGCCACCCAGTTGGTCCACCAGCCAATTGTTCTCGGGAAGTTTCAGAACAACGTCGCTGCACGTGCTTTCAAAATACACGGAAATGGCCACGGTGTCGGCAATCATGATCGGTCTGTTCTTCTGCCACATCGCGTATTGACACGGTGGGTACAGCATGATCTGTATGTTCTCATAATCGTATGCGCGTGGTCCACGCTCCACGGTCAAAGTCGCCTCCTGCCTGGCACCCGGATCAATGTAATAAGACAGGTGACCCGCTACCAGCATTCCGCCCACCTTAATAATTGCTGCATCCGGATTAGTTCCCTGGATAACGCGCAGGTGATACTCTCTTGTCTCATCGCTCTGACTGGTATTCCCCAACAACAACGTGAAAACTGCTGGCGATCCGGGAGGAACATCATATTGAGTAACATCACCGGCGATTTCGAGGTCCACACCATCGCGCGGCTGCGTACCGGGCTCCCAGGGACAACTGCTGCGCCCGCTGACCAGGCTGAAAACAGGCGTTCCATAGACTTCATCGGCTTTTATATCTACGCTGAAAAAATCACCTAAATCGTCGTCATTCAACACAAAGCCGGTTTTTCGTGAAGTGGTTATGCCGGCAGATAAAGATGTACCGATGTCGAATCGCCATTTGGTTTCTACGCCGCCACTAAAACCGACACCAGCAATATTCAATCCAGCTTCTGCGGCGACAGACTCTTCCAGGTACACAGAAAATTCGATTCCCGCCGATAATTTTGTCGCCACTTCCTGAGTCGATTCAAACGTTGCGCCGGAAGAAAATGATCGGTTCTCAATAAGTCGAGCCGAGACTTTTTGTTTATGATTGAGCGCAAGTGTTTGCTGCCACACATCGATTTGATTGGCATAAATCAGGGCGGAATCGGATCCTGCCTTTTCATAGATGGTACGCAATTGGTTAAGCTGTGGAACCAAAACATTCCGGATATGATCATCGGTATACATAAATGTTGTGGCAAATCCATCACTTCCAATAATAACCGCCTGTGATTTGACAACTTTGCAGCTATCGCCGTCCACATAGGAGAGCACATCTGTTAAGGCATAGATGATATTTAGAGCAGCGCCGACAAAAACATCGCCTGACTCACCAATAAATACATCATCGCCTGACGTGTCGAATGTTTCCATCGCTGTTATCGTCAGCCCAAACTCGGTTTGTCCCTGGATTTTGGCGCCTACTTCCAGCGAACTTTTGATTTGACCCCAGATTTCTGTTTCAACTTCATAGCAAAAACCAGTGGTAAACTTGTGACCTACTTTTAATGCCCCCCAAAGATTCTGGCTAATATTTGTCGAAGCCCAGAATCGAGCCGAGGTTTCTGTCACTGTTCCTTTGGATAAAAAGCTGTAGCTGGCATCTCCCGGGGGATCGCGTAAAATCATCATTGGTAATTCCGGTGATACGGTGGCAAAGGTTTGTTCGCGTGGTTGGTTGCCCGTCACCAGAACCCATATAGTAGTGTCTGTCACCTGCTCTTCCACATGAGCGACAATACGGAAACGTTTTTGAAACGGGTGAAATTTGGGGTCGTCGTCATTACTGCCATGCAGGTTGGGATAGCCGGCGCGTAAGTCATATCGAACAAAGCCGCTATCGATGGCGACTGTATCGGTCGATGCATCGAATCCCACTTCATCCTGGATGATCACATAACCGGTGTCCACAGGACAGTATTGATCCGCGAAACGGTCTGACACATTAATTTTCAAATGATAAAGAATGCCCTGTTCCAGAATGGGCACCTGGTAAAACGGGGAATCTTCACATTTGCCGAAATCATAAAAACCAGTAACCAAAACTTCCGGCTTTTTGCGATAGACAAATTCCTTGGTTTGATCTGATAGCGTCAGGTCTACGGCGGAGTCGATCTTCTCCAGATAATTCAAGACTTCATCCCGATTGACGATGGGCGGATCATCAGCCGGTTGGAAATCGACGAACTGAATCGCATATTCACGGGCGGGCAACACAATTTCGAATGCGCCGGTATTTTGTTCCGTAGTAATTGTGGTATCGAAGCCAGCAGGCGGGTAGTCTGTATTCGTTATTCGGAGATCTGCCTGTCCGATGTAATAACCACAACCCGCCAACACATGTCCGGAAAGCGTATGCATCTGCGTATCACGGAAATTTATACCGCTGGTATCGCTCCATATGGTCCAGGTTATGGTTGCCGGCTCAAAGGTATGATCTTCATAGGTGGGTTTAAAAGTATATGTCCCTGGATGCCCAATGGCGACATGAAATTTGCCATCCGCATCGGTTTTCGCTCCAGTAAAAAGATTATTCATGGAAATTTCCACATCTTTCACATAACACGTGTCGCCTCCTAAGATTTGCACAATCCTACCAAAAGCAGTGAATGAGGTCGTGTCGGTGAAGTTAACACCAAAGAGTGTTGTGGAGTTTATATCCAGAATCTTAGTCCGGAACGGTGGTTTAAAACCGTGTTCTGATTTGAACGGTTCGACGGTGAATTCCTGTTCTTCGCCATAGTAAATTTTGCGCAGCGAATAATCGCCATTCCCATCGGTGAGGGTGCGATAGCGAACATTCGTCGTATCTTTAATCCATTGGGCGCCATAAATGGTACCATGATGGCCGCCTCCGATGGTGTAATCTGCGGCGATTGCCCCGGATGAACGGCTGGAATCATCAAATGTATAATACGCCACCAGATCCTTCTCACTGCCATTGAGGATGCGGTTCATATCTGCCCGGATTGCGGATGAATCGCGCGCGACGTTCCAAATTCGAACTTCGTCGATTCGTCCGGAAAACGGAAGACCTCCTCCTCCTCTGAAATCATTGCCAATCCGCAGCGGCCATTTGATGTTAGCGTTGCTCCCCGCACTCGATACACGCTTTTTCTCACCGTCGGCATAGAGAATGATCTCATTTGCCTTGGCATCGCGGCTTACTGCCACATGGTGCCAGGTGCCATCCCGCATGTCGAAATCTGTCGTTTTAATGTCTAATTCACCATTATTCCACCAGAAACGCAACTGTCCATTCGTATAACCTTCTAAATTAAAGTTAGCACTATGGGGATAATTGCCGATAATACTTCCAATTCTGGAACCTGCTGGAAATGATGACAGTACTTTGATCCAGGCTTCAATAGTCATTTCATCGGCAATATCAATAAGCCCTGTCATTCCGCATTGGACAAAATCATCCCCACCGTCGAATTCCAGGCAATTATCTATCGTGGTATCATTGGGAGCCACAGTGATGGCAACGTTGATAACACCGGCTCCGACCAGGGTGTTGACTTCTCCATCGATGCGACCATTAGTGGCTGACCAGCCCTGAGCGGTATTGATGCGTGATTCTCCCATGACAGTATTATAGGCAGAAACACCATAGCTATAAATTTTTCCGGGAATGAGGATTTGATCCTGGTCACGATAAGAGATCATCACAGGCGATTGAGTGTCAATAACTTCACCATTGCGATGAATCTTCAAGCCTTCTATTTCTAAGATTGGAGAGTCCCATTGAAGTTTGATGCTGTTACTCTCGGTTCCATTTGATACTTTTAAATTCCCAGGAATGAATAAATCAAGGACAGTGGCAAATTCCAAACTACCGATAATAGCAAATTTTGAGCTAATTGCAACTGACATACCATAGTATATACGAGGAGTATCCTTTTTAATTTTTCGGATTTCCCTGCATCCGGTACCATCCAATTTATATATATGAACAGCGCCGCTTGATGGATTGTTCGGTTTTCCGACAACAACGATATTTTTATGTAGGGCAACGCTGCTACCGAAATGATCATCTGCCAATCCGTCACTATCCTGCAGCTTTTTCTGCTGTGTCCATTGCCCGTTATTTTGCTGAAAAATATACACCGAACCCGGGGCATTTTGTGGATCATGACATGGTGCGCCAATGACCGTTGTGTTACCTTCGATGGCTACGGAACAGCCAAAAGCATTGGATTCGATCCCATCGTTAGCGGTCAACTTGATCTGTTGTTTCCATGCTCCGTTTTCGAATCTGAAAATATAGG
>JAFGSU010000043.1 GCA_016934435.1 Candidatus Zhuqueibacterota bacterium
CCGGCCGCTCTTATCGACAGGCTGAAGCACCGGCAAATCATATTTCAAACCCAACTGGTAATCATCTTCACCAAAAGCCGGTGCGATATGAACGATACCGGTGCCGTCGGTGGTGGTGACAAAATCGCCGAGGGTCGTATAATAGGCGTGTTTATCCGGCGTGATAAAAGCGTAGAATGGTTCGTATTCCAGTCCGGCCAGGTTCTCGCCGGTAAATTCGCCGACCAGCTCATATTCTCCATCGAGGACCAGCAAACGCGATTTGGCCAGAATCAAATTTTCCTTGCGATGCAGCACTTTGACGTATTCGATTTCCGGATTAAAGGCTAAAGCCACGTTGGAAATCAACGTCCACGGTGTAGTGGTCCAGACCAGGAAATAGGTGTTTTCCTGACCCTTTACTTTTGCTTTTACATAGATGGACGGATCCTTTACGTCCTCATAGCCCTGCGAAACTTCATGGCTGGACAACGGGGTTTCGCAATGCGGGCAGTAGGGTAAAATTTTAAATCCCTGGTAGATGAGTTGTTTCTGCCAGAATTGCTTGAGAATCCACCAGACGGTTTCGATATAGTCATTGGTATAGGTAATGTAAGGATGGTCCAGGTCCACCCAAAAGCCGATGCGGCGCGTCAGTTCATCCCATTCCTGTTTATAGGACCAGACGCTTTCTTTGCATTTGGCATTGAACGGTCCGATGCCGTATTCAATGACCTGATCTTTGCCATCGAGGCCGAGAAATTTTTCCACTTCGATCTCAACCGGCAGGCCGTGGGTATCCCATCCGGCTTTGCGTTCGACGCGGTATCCCTGCATGGTTTTCAGTCGGCATACAACGTCTTTGACCGTTCGTGAAATGACATGATGAATACCCGGTCTGCCGTTGGCTGTCGGTGGCCCCTCAAAAAAGACGAACGGTTTATTTTCATCCCGTTCGTTGATGGTGCGGGCAAAGATATCCTGTTGTTGCCAGAAATGGAGAATTTCTTTCTCAAGTGCCGGGAAATTAAGTTTTTCTGGTAGCGGTTTGTACATATCTAGTCCTGGATTCCAGTTTAATCAAAGATATTTCTGAATAATGGGACCGAGTTTTTTCAATGTTTCTTTCGGCCATACATTCCTGTCGGTTATAATCGAATTGGCCAGGGCATGGCTGCATTCGCACTCCTGTTTTTGCGGCATATTTGCCACGGCGCGACAGATTAAATCGCGTGCCGAGGATACATTTTTGTTCAAATTCTCGATGACGATATCAACCGTGACCGATTTCAGGGTTTCTGCTTCCCACCAGCAATCATAATCGGTGACCATGGCGATGGTGGCATAGCAAATTTCCGCTTCGCGCGCCAGCTTGGCCTCACATATTTGCGTCATACCGATTACATCCATCCCCCAGGATTTATACAGTTGCGATTCCGCCAGGGTCGAAAATGCGGGACCTTCCATATTCAAATAGGTGCCGCCCCATTTTATCGGCAATTCCATTTTGACGCCTTCATCGTAAACAAGTTTACGCAATGACGGGCACAGGGGCTGTGAAAATGGAATATGAGCTACAATGCCTTCGCCGAAAAAAGTGCTGGCACGTCCATGAGTGGTGCGATCGACGAATTGATCGATTATAATCATATCCAGCGGTTTTAACTCGGCTCTAAAGGATCCCACCGCCGAAACCGATATGATCCAGCAGACCTCCAAAGACTTCATGCCATAGATGTTGGCGCGATTATTGACTTCAGTCGGCATGATATGATGCCCCCGGCCATGCCGCGGTAAAAACACCACCTCGCGGCCTTCCAACTCGCCGAGGAGATAGTCACCCGATGGCTCGCCAAATGGAGTGGAAAGCTTGATTTTTTCGACAGCGGTCAAACCCTCCATCTGATATAATCCTGAACCGCCGATGATTCCGATTCGCGCCATCTTCTATGTTCCCTTATGCAAAAGCGATATCATAAAGCCCGTATAATGTTACGTAACAACCTGATAAATACCGGACTCATTACCGCCGCCACTTTATTTACTTCCTCGTGACTGACGGCATTCATGGCTTCCGGCAGCAACTGGTCGGTAATGGCGTTCAGAGCCAGAACCTCCATGTCCAATTGTCTGGCTACCAGTGTTTCGGGGACAACGGACATCCCCACTGTATCCGCGCCCAATATGTTTAGCATACGAACCTCGGCTGCCGTCTCGTAAGATGGGCCGGTGACTGCAGCGTAAACAACCTCGGGCAGGTCAATGTCCAGCCCGACAGCCACCCGTTGCGCAAGGTCGCGTAATTTGTTGCTATAGGGTTCGCTCATATCCGGAAACCGTTCTCCGTAAAAAGGATCATACGGGCCGATGAGCGGATTGGAACCCATCAGATTCAGGTGGTCTTTCACCAGCGCAATGGTACCCGCTTGCAAATGCGGTTTGATGCTGCCGACGGCATTGGTCAGCAACAGCCGGCGAATCCCCAACTGGTACATTAAACGGATGGGCAAGGTGATCTGCCGTAACGGGTAGCCTTCATAAGCATGGAATCGGCCCTGCATGGCAAAAACCGTTTTGCCTTCCAACAAGCCCATCACCAGACGCCCGGCATGAAATTTCACCGTTGATTCGGGAAAATAGGGAATATCTGCGTACGGAATAAGGGTGGCTTGCTCGATCTCATCAGCCAGAGAACCCAGGCCCGTACCCAGAACAATTCCTAAATCAAAACGACGTTGTTCCCGATCAGAAACAAACGCCGCGGCTTTTATTATTTGCTCTTTTAAATCCAATAATTTTTGATACGCGTTATTAAAAGCTAACTGATATTTTTATTATTTATCTTTATCCCGAATTTGTTGCCGGAGCGTTTCAATTTCCTGTTCTTGCTGTTGACGCTCTTTTTTCAGCTGCTCCAATTCTCGTTCAATATCTCTTCTTTTCCGTTCTTCTTCCGATATATACTGTTCGTCGAGCTCGCGCAGGTAGCGAATTTTTTTTATCGCCTGCTGTCGATCCTTTTTCATGCCCAGACGGGAAAAAAAGTAGGAACCGGCCACGGTCGTAAGCGATGTGCCGGTTAAAATGATGGTGTCTCTGTTTTCGTCGTCGGTGCGCGACAGCATGCTGCTGAGAAAGAATCCACAACCCGCCGAAACCAGTCCGCCGCTGATGGTAAAAAGCCAGAAATTATTGTTGTTTTTATTAACTTTGATCTCGCGCTCGCTGATGATGCGGTTGTGATTGTCAAAGACAGGGGCCGGTCCGTAGATTTTTACAATTTTCGACTTATCCGCCGCCCATGACTGTCCCTCATCGTCGACAATAATTATTTGTCCGTCGTTGATATCACGAATTTCACCCGTCACATCTCCGCCGTTTTTCATGGTCAAGGTTACGGTTTGTTTGCTAATCAGGCGATCGCTGTTGAGGGCGATCCGGCTGCTGCAACCCGGAAGGTACCAGGAACTTGAGAGTAAAAGCGCCATGCATCCCACTTTTATCGTATTTATTCGGCGTCCTTTCATTCTATCCCTCATTGTTATTCTACGATTTCATCCGATAACGATCCGGTCGAATGGTCCGGCTTGCGAGGAAAGGCTTTGTCCTCTTTTTCAGCAATGTCTGAATCGAACGGATTGGTACCCATCCCTTCAAATGGGGAATCAAATTTACGCTCACCGCGAACGATTTTTGGCTCTGTTGTCCTGTCCACCCCGTCGGAGGGTGCCTCCATATCGTGCGGAGGGGATGGCTCGGTTTTCTCCGGCTCTGTATTCGGCGTATCCATGCGCGGTAATCGTCCTCTCGGTGTAAAGCTCTCTTCTTTTTTTTCCTCAAGTTTTAAATTGGCATCATCCATGCCGAGCACATCAAGGAGTTCTATTTGTGATTCCAATAGATGTCGTAACCGGCGAGAGAAAGATTCCTTTTGTGCTTTTAATAGATTGATTTCAGAACGTAATTCCTGTAATTGCTCTTTGGCCTGTTCGACAATTTTTTCCGCTTTTAACTCCGCCTCATGTATGCGTAATTCTGATTCGCGCATGGAATTCAATCGCGACTCCTCCACCGTGCTGGTGGCCTTCATGAGCGTATCGCGAAGCGTGTGTTCGACTTGCTGATAGTCCTTCAATTGAGTGCGCAGTTTTGTGATTTCATCATTGAGTTGATTTTTTTCCCGTATGAGTAATTCCAGTTCATCTGCAACCATAATCAAAAATGCCTCAACTTCTTCCGGATCAAAACCACGCATGCTGCGTTTAAATTCTTGTTTGCGGATGTCCAGAGGCGTTAATTTCACTTTGTTCTCCAATGTTATGACATTCGTTCGTTGCCTTGTCAGGGGCGGATGCTGGATACAATCAAGCAATCGATCGGATCACCTGCATGAATCGATGCTTCTGCTGTTAGTCATAGATTTCTTAATTCTGAACATAAAATATATTTTATTTTTCGGTAAAATGCAATTAAAATTTGCCCTTGATTATTAAAGGGTTGCATTCCATCGTATGATGATTTAATTCGAAATTGTATTTTTTGTGTTTTATCATCTTAAAATTTATTAAATTAATACCAGCTAATTAGATTCCCGGATGATGCAAGGATTGTCATTATTATCTGCAGGATCATTCATATTTAAACGACTTAATCAATCAGTATTTATGGTAAGCGAGGCCATTATGTTGGAACATAGTTCAATGTTGCGTCGACCTTTTCTGGTTGCCGTTGTTTTTTTCGCTTTGGTGTCGGCTACTCAGGCGACAGTTCATGTGAAAATGATTAAAGATGGCGATACCACCCTGACCATCGTGCCCGATCTTGGCGCGGCACATGAATGGTTGCTGAAACTGCCGAATCCATTGCCGAACGCATGTATCGTGGAAGCGCTCGAAGATGAAGCGCCCAGCCACACGCTGACCTGGACAAAATCAGGTAGGCCCGAGCATCCTGTTATCATTCGAGGTGTCGGCACAGTTACTTTGCATGGCAACCGGATCAAGGATCATAATTACGGCAAGCCCGTACTGGTGTTGTCGTATGTGAGTCATGTGATTGTGGAGAATCTGACGTTCTACGATTTTGATGGAAGCCGGGAGAGCCGGACGGCTCTGGCCATCAGCGGCAGGGGACACAACATAATCCGCAACTGTCGATTCAATAAATTTTATGGCGAAAAAACCGAAGCCGCTATCAGTGTTTATAACACCTCACATAATATCATCGAACATTGCACCTTTGATAGCCTGGGAGACGATATCTACATTCATGCTCTGTACCTCAATAAAAATGCCAGCCATAACATCATCAGAAATAATGTGGTGAATTATTGCAGCGGCGAGGCTTTTATGGTGCGTAACGGCAGCAATTTTAATATATTTGACGGCAATGTGATTAAAGAATGTTCCGGCGTTGCCTTTTATGGAGAATGGTACAATAAACAGGCCGATCCGCCCGAAAAGCCTTCGCGTGGCAATGTGATAAAGAATGCCAAAAGTTACGGCCCCGGCAAACCTTTAGGATACGTGAAAGGGCGTTATATCCGCAAGGTGCGCGCTATGGACTGGGCGCATTATACAAGATCAAGAAAGGATGAGGATTTGGGCGATTCGACCCGGGCTTATTATATGCCGAAAGATGCCAACAATGAATTTTTCACACTGCCGCAGGATATGGAGGTCGAGATCAATCCGGTCGTCGCCGAAGATCCGGCATCCATTGTGCTGATTAATAATTTGCTGTATCATGGCCAGACCGAACCATCCGGCTGGATCGAGGGCGCCCGCATTGACCTGATGTATTCGGATACAACCAATCGCTGGGGCGGGACAGAACGCTATCTGCGTCAGGTGCAGGTTCACGATTCTTCCGATAAGCCCAGAAGATATCGGACGCCCCTCAAGGTTTTATCCCTGGAAGGGGATGTGGTGGCGGAATTTGTTCCAGAGCGACAATTGGCTGGCCGGGCATCCCGGCCTTTTATCCGGCCGATAACAGGCGCCGATCAGGTCATCCATTTCCAGATCGATAGTTTGCAATCGGACTATGATCTGTTTCTTTTACCACAGACGTCCAATCTGAATAAAAAAAAGCTGGAGCAACATTTCAGGGATGAGGATGGCGGCTGGCGGTTTTTTTATAAAAATGCGTTGAAATACAAAAAAGGCTGGTTCATACGGTTTGCCCGCAGCTGCAACAAAGACTTGAGATCGGAAAATTTCTCCGTTCCGTTGAAGGAAAACAAGACCTATTTTCTGGTTGTATGTGCCAGAGGTAGTACGGGCGGGTTTTTCCGCTGGCGGGCGCGTCCTATATAACACAAATACGCTGTTCGGACTTTTTTTAAGGATTGACAGTGCCGCATACACCCGATATATTATATCGATTCAGGAGAACCGAACAGTGACGCATGCTTTTTGCCCTTTGGGCACTGAAAATAACCCATTCGGTGTTACCGGTCGAGCTGAACTGATCATATGACACCTTCAAAATAACCAGAACACTTTGTAGCCACCGAATCACTTTAAAATTATTTGATTTATATATTTTTATTTGTATCTTGAAAGTTATGCAAATCATTCTTAGTTTGAATCATTCGCCGTTGAGGACGCTGAGCCACGCAGAGGGAAAAAACAATAAAATTTCAATGGATAGGAAGAAAGGGCATTGATGAAGACACAAGCGTATAGCCTTATTGACTTGACCGGCATACTCGTCAAATGGAAAAAATTCATTTTAAGAAATTTTATTATTGTCTGTGTCATTATGGTTATCATCAGCCTGGTGGTGCCGCGCTGGTACCGGGCGAATACAATCCTTTTACCGCCATCTGAAGACAGTGGCGGCATGGGGCTCGCAGCGGCGCTTCTCAGCAATCTGCCGGTAAGCGGTTTTGGCTCCGGAAATTTGGGCGCCTTTTCGCAGGAAACCAATATATTCCTGGCCATTTTAAACAGTCGCTCCCTGTTATCCGCTATTGTTGATAAATTTGATCTTAAAAAAGAATATAAAACCGAGACTCTGGAAGAAGCCATCAAGGCGTTGCAGGATCACATAACCATGCAGGTGAACGAAGACGGAACAATAGCCGTAGCGGCCGAAGCCGGAACGCCATTTTTAGCCAGTGAAGCGGAAGTATTGCGAGCAAAAACACTGGCGCGCGATATGACCAATGCCATTGTAACGGAATTGGATATCGTGAACAAAAGAATCAAGGTGGAACAGGCTCACAATACGCGGATATTCATCGAAAAAAGGTATCATCAAAACCTTGAGGATTTACGCGCGGCTGAAGAGGCGTTAAAATTGTTTCAACAAAAGCACGAAGCCATTGCATTGCCGGAGCAAACTAAAGCGGTCATTACGGCGGCCGCAGAAATTCGCGCCCAAATTACCGCCAAGGAAATCGAAGCCGAATTTTTGGCCAAATATCTGGGTAAAACACATCCCGACTATGTGAAAGCGCAAAATGAATTGTCGATCCTGACGGCAAAGTATAATCAGTTCAAATATGGAACCAATGGTGACAAGTATTCTACCTCCATCTGGGATGATGAGAGAGATATTTTCATTCCCATCGACAAGGTGCCCGAGTTGGGATTGCAGTTTGCCCGTCTGTATCGTGAAGTGATGCTGCAGGAAAAAATCCTCGAATTCATCCTCCCACAATATGAACAGGCCAAGATTCAAGAGGCGAAAGACACGCCCACCGTTCAAGTACTCGATCGCGCCGAACTACCCGAACGAAAATCACGCCCCAAGCGCATGATCATGGTCGCCGTTGCCGGTTTGTTAGCCATTGCGTTCTCTTTGGGTTTCGCGCTGATTGTGGAACGCGTGCAAACGCTGCAACAAACCAGTCCGGAAAAATATCGAAAGTTGCAGCAAATCTCCCGTTCCTTCATCAGCGATTGGCGATTTTGGAAAAAATAGTTGCAGGGCGCTCGCGAAATATAAAAAATGACTACATCACCCATTGACATATACCCGCGGCTGCATGCCAGATCTCTTTTCATCGCAACCATGGGTATCGTAACCATTGCGGCTCTCCTGGCGATAACGGCGGAATCCGTGACTTACTTGAAAAGTGGATTTATCCTTTTAGCCGGCACGGGTCTGGTTTTAATTTTATTAAATCCGGAATACGGCCTGCTTTTTTCATTTTCTTCAGCCATATTTAAAGAATGGCTGTATTTGAATGTACCTTTCTTTGCCCAGTTCGATTTTACGCTTGCTATCTTTTTACTCACCATGGTCAGTGTTTTTTACTACCTGATTAAAAACAATTATCTATTCGATATCCGGTTGCCAGCCAGCGCACTGCCCCTGTTGCTGTTCAGCGCATTTATGATTTTTTCCGTCATCTATTCGCTCTCATTCAAATATGGCAGTTATAAATCCTTCAGTTTTCTGTTTTTTAATTGGGCGCTCTTTCTTTTTCCTATTTTGGTTATACGCGACCAGGCCAGCGCCATAAAATTATTTAAGGGGTTAATCGTCGTCGCTATTTTAGTAGCCCTGTTTACGATTGTATCGCTGATCAAGAGCGTTCTGAGCAAATCCATCATTTTTACCTATCGTTCTTCCTTTCTCGAGGTCAATCCCATCAGCTATGCAAACTGGATCGGGGCAATTGCCATAATGTTCCTCGTCATGATTCCACTGGTGAAGAAAAAGATCCGGCGTATTTTCTGTTATATGGGTTTGCTTGCGCTGGTGGCGACGATTTTTGCGGCGAATTCACGCGGTCCCATGGTGAGTTTTGTGGTCGTCCTAACGATTTTAATGGCGATTCGATATCGCGGAAAACCAAAGCGAAATCTCCTGATATGGTCGGCTGTTGGCGTTGTTGTCGTCATTCTGCTGCTGCTTGTATTGCCGGAGCAGGTTACCAGCCGCTATACCGATGTTTTTACCCAGGAAGAGAGAAGTAAAAACCTGACATTTTTCACCGTCAATACGCGGCTGTATAACTGGCAGGCTGCCTGGAATATGGCCACAGACAGTATAATCCATTTTCTCTTTGGCGTCGGCAGCGGCGGATTCAGCCAGATGATCTATCGTCAGGATATTCGCTGGTATCCCCATAACATATTTTTAGAAGTGTTTTGCGAGTTAGGCCTGATCGGCACGGTTTTGCTCCTGTGGCATTTTGCCGGCGTAGCCGCAACCGGTCTGAAAGCCTATAAAATAACAATGCCCGAAAAAACCAAAGCTATTTTCCTGGCTGTTATTTTAGCGGCCATATTTAATTTCATCGGCGCCCAGTTTAGTGGAGATCTAAACGATAATCGGCGATTATGGTTCTTTCTGGGTCTGGTGATCGCTCTTTCAAACTTAACTATAGATAAGCAAGCAACGGCAGATGGACGCAATTCATAGCAGAATAGTCGGGAATTCACTTTTCGTATACCTCGGCAGAATCTTTAATCTCATATTCAATTTTTTTATCTATCTATTTCTCGCCAACTATCTGGGGGAAACGGCTTTTGGCCGGCTTTCCATCGCCATCGCTTACGTCGGCACTTTTGATATTATTTCCAATTTTGGCTTGAACCAGATTCTGGTACGGGAGATTTCCAAGAACCCCTCCGATCAGGCCCGTTTCCTTGGGAGTGGTATTGTTTTCAAAATTCTACTCGCCTTTGTTTCCGTCGGTACGCTATTGCTTATCATACCGTTTTTAGGGTACAACCGGGAAACGCAGATTCTCATCGCTATCATTTCTATCAATTTTCTCATCTCCTCGAAAATGTCATCCACCCGGACG
>JAFGSU010000447.1 GCA_016934435.1 Candidatus Zhuqueibacterota bacterium
ACATCCCAGTCGCCGGCATTCCAGCGGGTAAAATACAGCGTGGCGCCGTCGGCGGTCCACTGAATGTCGCGTTCATTGGCGAAAGGCGTGGAGATGAATCCGGGAGCGAACAGCGCCGGTTCATCGCCGGGTGGCGTTTCGCCGAAGTATGGGCCGGTTTTAATGGACGGCGCGCTGATGCCTCTGTCGCTGATATTTTTTAAAAACGCAAATATCGAGGAATCTTTATCAGCAGCGATATAGTCCATAGCCGTCAGATTAAAGGCGTTTGGATTGTCGACAGGAAGACCGGCTGAGATCAGCGCCGGCACAACCTCCTTGCACCTGCCGGTTACGGCGGCGTGCAGATAACTGCTGCCGTCGTTGGCGGCATACAGGGCAATTTCACCGGCCTGCGCTATCAGAGATAACGCCGTGCGGCAGTGACCCTGTTCGAGGGCATAGAAAAGCGGGGTTTTGCCGAATTTATCCTGCAGGTTGAGCCGCAAATTATTTTCCAGCATGAATTGCACCAGGCTATCATTGCCCGATTGACAGGCAAAATGCAGCGCCGAGAGGCCGTTGCAATCGATTTTATCGACATTCGCTCCCTTATCCGCCAAGAATCTCACCGCTGACAGGTTGCCTTTTTGCGCCGCCGCATGTATCGGCGTGCCGTCCTCGAAATCGGCGTGATTGATGTCGGCGCCCTTTTCCAGCAATAGCGCCATCACCTCCATATGCCCGTTCATGGCGGCGTAATAAAAGGGCGTGACGGCTTGATTATTTTTTGCTTCCAGCTCTGCCCCCGCTTCAAGCAAGCATTGTACGACCGCAACATGGCCGTTCAGGGCGGCATAATGCAGCGGCGTGGTATTGGCAAGCGTTTTCGATCCGGCATCGGCGTCGTGCGACAATAAATAGTCGACCATTTCCAGGAAACCACCATTGGCGGCAATATGTATGGGTAGTCTTCCAAACCGGTCTTTATGATGGACCGACTCTGGCTTTTCAGTGATCAATTGTTTCAGTCCGTTCAAATCGTTCTTTTGCGCCATCTGCACAATATCCTGCGACCAGCAGGGAGCAACGGATATCAGCAATACCAGCACACACAGGGCGGATAACATCTTCATAGAAACCTCCTCATTTGAATGACTCCCGGCCGCAGTTGATTTGCGCCGGAAAAGTATCCGGAACAGTCTACTGTTTGTCGACCCATTTTTCAATAATCATTCGCCATTTTTTCCTATCCTTTGCAAGCATAAATGTTTTCATGATTGTGTATACGGATGAATGCAGCAAGAGTTTTCGGGTTTGCCAAAAAAGATAAAAAAAATTATAGCCAAAAAATTTTTCATCTAACATAGAATAATTTACAAGTGTACTGAAAAAAATACTTTTTTCTTTATTAAATGGTTAATATCTTATACCAGTCACAACCTGTCATTTTTACACCGATTCAGAGTTTTCAGCAGGGCAAGCTGATCCCCCGGGATCAACTCCTGGGCGCGGTGTGGGAATGCAGCGTCTTTTGTAATACCCGAACAGTGGATGTACCTCTCAGCAGATAAGAAAAATAGGTAAGAACCCGCACGGATCCAAACACCTGATTACCGTACACTGGTCAGGATACAAATTTTTAGCTGATCGCTTAACCATAGAAAGTCAATCGTGAAATACCGGACGCTCGGACGCACCGGATTGCGTGTCTCGATACTTGGTATGGGAACCATGCGGCTACCCATCGCCGCAGTGCGTCCCGAATTTTCAAAAGCCGTCGCTTTGATGCACCACGCTATGGAGCGGGGCATCAACTTTTTCGATGTCGGCGACTTTTATTGTCACGGACATTGTGAAAAGGCCTTTAGCCGGGCTTTGGCATCGATGCCCTCTGACCAGATCATTCTTTCCGCAAAAAACAGCTCGCATCAGAATCGGGCGCCGCAGTGGCTACACCAGCTTGACCATACATTAAAGGCATTTAAACGCAAAAGTCTGTACGTCTATTTCCTGCATCATCTCAGTTTATCAGACTGGGAGGATTATTTTTTAGCCAACGGTTGTGTTGATCAGGTTGTTGACGCCCGCAAGCGCGGACTGTTTCAATATCTTGGATTCAGCAGCCACGATACGCCGCAGAATGTGGAACGATTGCTGGATACAGACCTGTTCGATGCGGTTATTTTGCCGTTCAATTTGTTGAATCGCCATTATGAATCGGTGATGCGGCGTGCCGCGGACAAGGGATTGGGGGTTCTTGCCATGAATCCGCTGGTGGCCGGCGCTCTCACTTCGTCGGCGCTTTACACAGCGCCGTTTTCAGCATGGTCGCCGGCTGAATTAGCATCACAAGCGTTGAATTATGTCTTGTCGCAGCCGTTCATCCATTGTGCGCTTTCGGGCATGGAGAGCGCCGGGATCATCGACGCCAATGTTCAAACCGTGATGCAGCCACGCCTGTCCGCGGCGGAAATCGACCGCATGAATGCGATCATTTCCCGGGATCGCGCCAGGCGATATATTCCCTGCACTGCCTGCGGCTATTGCCTGCCGTGCACACAGGGCATCGACATCGCCGCGGTGATCGAGATATTGAACCAGTATTCCCTCCTGCAAGGGGAGAATCTGTATCATCGGGACTATGCGCTTCTGGGCGTGCCGGCGGAATGCTGTATCGCCTGCGGCCAATGCGTTGAAAAATGTCCGCAAAAGCTAAACATTCCGGCGTTGATGACCAGGGCGGCGGAACTCTTCGGGGAATGAATCGGCCATTGCCGGTTGATTCCGGCAGAAAGGTCATTGTTTGGAGAAAATCATAAAAGACTGTCATTGCGAATCCGCCGGCGGCGGATGAAGCAATCTCCGCCATGTCTTTGAAAGGCCGGACAGGCGCTGCAAAAAGGAGGAATTTTATAATGTCGAGGCTATTCATTAATGCCGGACCGCATTGAAAAGCATATCGAGCTGGCGGATGCCGAAATTCTGCAAGAATTTAAGCGCATCAGCCGTTTTTTCGATGTGCGCCTGCGAACCACACCGGCGCCCTATTTCCCCGGGCCGGAGCATCGGCTGTCGGAAAAAAAGCTCATTGCGGCTTTGCAGGGACAGGCAAACGCCGCCGCCCAATCCGTCTATCTGCACATTCCTTTCTGTGACGGTCGCTGTCTTTTTTGCGATCTCTACTCCTTCAACGTGCCCGTCAAGCACCGCGCCATGATGGAGGATTATGTTCAAATTTTAGCGCGGGAGATTAATGCCTGGGGCCGCCTGCTCACGCGCTCGAGCGGACGCACCACCACCATCCATTTCGGCGGCGGCAGTCCGATGTTTTTATCGCATGGACAAATCGAACACCTCTTGACTGCTGTGGATAAAATATTTCCGATTTCCGCCGACACCGAGATCGCGGTGGAGATTACTTCTTCTCAGCTAACCGACGACAATATTAAATTTTTTAACAGGATGAACATCCGCCGCATCCACGTCGGCGTGCAAACGCTCTCCGATCCCATCCGCAAAATCATCGGCCGGCGCGAACCGGCCGACACGGTGCGACAAAAAGTGAAGATGCTGACAGCGGGAAAATTCATCACCTCGGTGGATATGCTCTACGGTTTGCCGCTGCAGAGCATGGAACTGTTTCTCTCCGACCTCGACCAGTGCATCGAATGGGGCGTGGATGGTTTTGCCCTTTACGAACTCAACCTGTCGCCGCGCATGCGCCGGCTCATGGCGGAAAATCAGCGTCTGGAGACCGACAAGGTGCAGAATTATTTCATGCTGCTGGCCGGCAACAAAAAGCTGAACCGGGCCGGATATGGTAACGTCTTTTTCACCCACTATGGCAATCAACGCGACCACAACCTCTACGCCACCTACCCCATCCGTGGCGAGGATGGTCCGGCGTTCGGAACCATCGCCGACGGACAGCATGGTCGCTGCTTTTTTCGTCATAAAAAATACAAACCCTACCAGCAAAGCGTTCTGCAGGGCGGGTTGGGCATCGATTACGGCTATGTGGAGGATGATCATCGCCGCGGGATTCGCCTGTTCGAGGATCAACTCATGTCCACTCATATCAATTCAACCGTCCTGCAGTCCATGACGGATCAATTCGGCGTCGCTTTCAGCGGTATGTGGGACTTTTGGCTCTACGCCGGACTGGTTGAGAAAGCTGAGCAGGGGGGAGGCTATGTTCTGACCGGCAGCGGTTGCTATCTGTTAGCCAATATGCTGGCGCAGGTAAGGCGGTTGCAAACGTGAAATCGTTGATAAGTTGCAGGTTACAGGTTGAAGGGTTGACTTGACGATGGCAGCGGTGCGGAGGGATTAGTATATCTCAGACATCTCATCGCTTTCACACATCGACGCGGCGACGGGTAAAAAGGCGCCGGCGCGCTGCAAAAGAAAGAGGGCATTCCGATGGATACAAGCTACCGGGAAGGTTGAAAAAAACTTTTTGGACGGATGAAATGAGCATACGCTCGGATCACATAATAATGGAGGCCGCAGGGGTGGAAGATTTTTTTCAGCAAGAGCTAAAACGATAAGGCCAACAGGAGCGAAATGACTATATTGCCCGTGTGATTTCCGACCGGTAGAGTATGCGTTTTTCATCGATGCCGAGCGGCGGCAGGTACAAAAGCCGCATGATGTTTTTCACCTCACGGCTCTTATTGCTGCGATCACCGTCTGGATAGAGCAGATATTCGCTCAGGCCGTCCGTTTTGCCGTCTTCAAGGGGCTTGAGATTCAGTTGTGCATTCTCCGGCCGCCGCAGGATCACTTCGAGGAAACCCTCATCCGTCAACCGTTCATGTCCTTTTTTCAAAATCTCCCCCATGGTCAGCCGGCGCAGCTTCATCTGGTGCTCTTTTTGCTGCAGGGAGCAATTATTGATGCTCATCCCGAGGCCGTTCTGTCGGCAGAATTGGGCTATTTTTTCCGTATTGGCGAGGCTGTGCACATCATATTTTACTTGCATCTCGTGATTGAGCAAAAATGCATCAGACACGGCTTGATCCGTGTAAGGGTCTTCCGGCACCAGGATGTATTGATGCAGGTTCAGGTATTTGACGCCGTATTGGTGCAGCTGCGGCAGGACGCCTGCGAGTTTTTCGAAATCGCGCGGGATGGAGGGGATTTCCACGGTCACGGTTTTAAACAGCCTGGCCGCTTGTTGAATATTTTGTAAAATATCCGGATGATCATACCCGGTGGCGGCGATGTTGAAGCGCAGTTCGTCGAGACCGGCCTCGGCAAGCCGAGCCATTTTTTCGCCATCGGCCGCCAGGCCGTTGGTATAGGCCCAGTAGTAGCTGTCCGGTTTTTCCTTTTTAAAGAGGGTGAGCCAGCGCAGCAGGCGATCGAACACCAGAAAGCAATCGCCGCCGGAAAAACTGACGCCGTCGAAATGATATTTTTGCGCATAATTAAGGTTGATTTGCAGGTTCTCTCCAAAGGCGCTGACAATCCGGTCCTCGTTTTTATAGGGCGCCGGACAAAAAGCGCAGCCGCCTTTGCACAGATGGGTCAAAAAGACGCACAACCAGCGGCCGTTCTGACAGATGCGGCAGCCGGGGGAGAAGGCAGTGTTACCGGATTTAAGATGGATAGTTTTGGCCTCTCATTATTGTTATCGGGTGTAAGTTAAATGGTTCTCGAAAGCAATTTAACTTGTATTAAAACAAATTGTTACCCTCACCCTCTCCCGAGAGCGGAAGAGGGCACTATCTTTTATAGATTTATAGGACTTTTTAGACAGCCTCGGAACTGGATTTTTGAGGTTTTTCAGACTTCTGACCGCCTCATGTTTCCTCTCCCTCGTTTTCACCGCAACAGAGTCATCTTGTGGAGCTGTTTAAATTCTTCCGTATGAAAATATAAAAGATAGACGCCCGATCCGATTTTAAGGCCGGTATCGTTTTTTCCGTCCCAGCTTACCTGATGCCATCCGGCGTCCCTTTGCTCGTCCACCAGCCGGCGCACTCTTTGACCTTTGACATTGAAAATATCAATCAGCACATGGCATTTTTTCGGCAGCCCGAAGCTGATGACTGTTTCCGGATTGAAGGGATTGGGATAATTGGGCGATAACACGAATTCCTTCGGTAGCGCTTCGGCCTCACCGGCCACCGCGGTGGTAAAATTTTCCATGGCCAGGCGGCCGATCGGACCATCCGGATCATACGTTTTTGCAGAATTCCAATCACTGGCTGCGCCCGTATAGTCGCCCACACGGTATCGAATGGCGCCGCGTAAAACATAGGCTTTTGCCAGGAGAAAATCATTGGCGGAAGTGCCGATCAATGTTTCCTGCACGAATGTTGCCGCTTTTTCCAGCGAATCCTCCATAAAGGCCTGCCAGGCAAGGTTATAATAGGCCTTTTTTGCCATGAGGTTGGAGCCATGGCTGATAGTAAAACCATAAAAAGATTTGGCATCTTCCGACTGATCTTGATCGGATCTGAGCGCCCCCATATTCAGGCCCACACCGTCGTAGGCGTAAGAGGCGCCCGTGCTGCGGTCAAACGCCTTTTTCAATTCAATGTCGGCATCATTCAGGTCGCCCACGAGATAATAAAGAAGGCCAAGATTATTCTGCGTTGCGATCGAACTGCTGCTGCTCGCCAGGGTTTGTTGATACATGTCATACGCCTGATGGGCTATTAAGGTTCTTTCATCATTATTTTCTCGGAACAGACCGGCGCTGAAAGACTTTCTGCACTTTTTATCAGTACCGCCGCTCGAATAGGTGAGTTCACAGGTGGACCTATAAACGGCTGTGCTGTCGACCCGGATCGTCAGCCGCAGCGAGTCGGTCGCTCCCCGCTGGATCGATTTGGGCAAACCGGTTGCGATAGTAAAGGCAGGATTGCTAAAGGCGCCGCTCTTGATGGTGATATCGGATGGCGTCGCATTGGTTACGGCAACGGATTTGACATAGGTGTTTGTGCTGAATCCAAATTCAAATTTGTCGGTAATTAAAAGGGTGTTCATCTGACCGCTGTTTTGCGCATTCTGCTGGAACTTGGGCCAGGGGGAATCGGCCAAACCGCTGCCGGCGATGCTGATGGCATAGAGTTTCCCGTCGGATGAGCCTATGTAGAGTGTGCCATTGCCGGAAAGCGCCGGCGAAGAGTAGATATAGTTGCCTGCCGGGTATTCCCAGAGTCGTTCACCCTGTGAATTGACTGCATAGAGATTACCATCATAGCCGCCGAAATAGAGGCTGCCGTCGGCGTCGATGGCCGGAGTTGAATAAACAGTGCAGTTTGTATAAAAAGACCATTTAAATTTTCCGGCCGCAGTATAAGCACGGAGATAATCAGAGCGGCCGACGTAGATGGTGGTATCGGGTCCGATAATGGGCGCGCTGGAACAGGAGCTTGAATAGCGCCACTTCAT
>JAFGSU010000448.1 GCA_016934435.1 Candidatus Zhuqueibacterota bacterium
CAGCAGGGTCGATTTACCGGAACCGGAACGCCCGACAATGGCGATGAAAGCACCGGATTCCACTGTAAAAGAGACGCCCTGCAAAGCCTTGACCTGAGCATATCCCCTGGAATATATTTTATAAACATCCTGAATTTCGAGAATCGGCCGCAAACTATCCTCCTATTGCATAGATGCCGCAAATACCATCACGTGCTCTGTGCAAGCTGTTTCCAGATAACCTTCCCTGAAAACTGATTTACATCAGTATTATTACTAAAATAAATACATATGGTTATGTGTAGTCCACCTTCGAGGTGGCCTACACATGGAATGGTCTAAATTTTCCTTTAGCAATAGCCAATTTTAATGCAATCACGGTACCGCCGCAATCGCGACGGAAATGTATCCGCTGCAAAAATCCTTTCAATAGTCTATCGAGCTGGCATGGCACAACTGTGATATACGACCTTTCTATGTACGCCTGCTTTAATAAAAAGTTTCTGCAGATATTGCTTCTTTAGTCGTGAATGTTTATATTACACCGAATGGGTGTTTCCGTGCTCGTGACCGTCATTCTGACCCATTCGGATCGTGAGCGGCATCGCTTCCATCTATAAAGAGAGTATTATGCGCACAAAATTGAGCAAACGCATTGTTTACGGCGTGTTATTGGGGCTTTCGGCTGCCGGCCTCATCCTCCTCACCACCTATGGTTTGGAATACGACCTTTTTGAAGCCTTTGAAGCCAAATCGCTCGACTGGCGTTATATCAAACGACTGGAGACCTTATGGGAGCGGCGCGACGGCGCCACCATTGAAGATATTATCATCGTTGATATCGACAACCGCAGTCTGGAAAAGTTGGGGCGATTTGACCAGTGGCCGCGCAGTTATCATGCCCAGCTCATCGATTACATGAGCGGCGGCGGCGCCCGGGCCATCGCCTTTGACGTGCTGTTCATGGAACCGGACCAGTCGGCCGAAATGGACTCC
This sequence comes from Candidatus Zhuqueibacterota bacterium, assembly GCA_016934435.1. Lineage (GTDB taxonomy): Bacteria > Zhuqueibacterota > Zhuqueibacteria > Residuimicrobiales > Residuimicrobiaceae > JAFGSU01. The sequence goes on from JAFGSU010000448.1 coordinate 976, forward strand.
ACCCTCATCGCCGCAACAGCGACCGCAGGAAACGTCTATCACGCCATGGCATTCTCCATGGCGGACGCCAACGCTTTCCTCTATCCCATGGATGCGCCGCCCGAAGGATTCCGCACGAAAAAATTCTCCCTGTCGCTGCCGGATGCCATCAGCAGCCATTTTCGTCGCGCCGACCGCATGGACGGCCGCGTCATCGAGCTCTACAACGCCGCAGCCGGCATCGGCTACGCCAACTTTTCGCCCGATAACGACAGCGTCATCCGTACCATGCCGATGTTCCTCAACTTTGCCGGCCACCAGTACCTCTCCCTCACCCTGGCCATGATCGTGGGCATAACCGGCGCCGATCCCGAAGAAGTTCAGGTGGTCCCCGACAAGGAAATTATCATACAATCCCCCGGCAAAAGCAACGTCCACATTCCCATCAACCGCGACGGCCGCATGCTGATCAGTTACCAGGGCACGTTTCAAACCTTTCGTTACGTCTCCTACTATGATGTGCTGATGCAGCGCCTGCCGCAGGAGATGTTTCAGGACAAAATCGTCTTCATCGGCACCTCCGCCGCGGGTCTGGCCGATATCCGGCCGGTGCCGTTTCAGGACGCCTTTCCCGGCGTCGAGGTACACGCCAATATCCTCTATGATATCCTCAACAGCGAATTCATCAAAAAACAAAGCCCGACCTACGCCGTCATCACCTTTGTGATGCTGGCCCTAACCGTTGCCCTGCTGGCCATGCTGGTCAAACCATGGATCAGCGGTTTGATCACCGTAGCTCTGATTGCCGGATATGCTTATCTGTCGACCGTCTGGTTCGCCGCCGACGCCTACTGGCTGGAACTCATCCGGCCGCTGCTATCGGTGTTTTTCGCCTACCTTTTTGTCTTAGCGTATCGCTATGTGGACGAAGAGCGCAACAAACGTTATATCAAGAACATGTTTCAGCACTATCTCACCGCATCCGTGGTGGAGGAATTGCTAAAGAGTCCGGATATGCTTAAATTAGGAGGCGAACGCCGGATCGCCACGGTTTTTTTCTCTGATATTAAAAGTTTTACCACCGTTTCGGAAAAATTGCAGCCCGAAACCCTCATCGAACAACTCAATGAGTACCTGTCGGCCATGACCGAAGTGGTGTTAAAATACGAGGGCTATCTTGACAAATACGAGGGCGATGCCATCATGGCGGTATTCGGCGTGCCGGTGGAACAGAGCGATCACGCCCGGCGCGGCTGTATGGCGGCTCTGGAGATGCAGAAAATCCTGATCGAGCTGCGCAAAAAATGGCGCGATGCCGGAAAACCCGAATTCCATGTGCGCATGGGATTGAATTCCGGCCCCATGATCGCCGGAAATATCGGCGGCAAGGACCGGTTCGATTATACCGTCATCGGCGATGCCGTCAACCTCGCCTCCCGTCTGGAAGGCGCCAACAAAGAGTACGGCACCAACATCATGATCAGCGAGTCGACGGCGCAATTGCTGGAAGGAGCCTTTATCATCCGGGAACTCGATTCGCTGCGCGTAAAGGGCAAACTCAAGCCGGTTATCGTCTACGAATTACTGGCGGCCAAACGGGGTGATCTCAGCATCGGCAAGATCATGGCCCTGGAAGCCTATGAAGAGGCCTTGAAAGCCTACCGGCAACGCAAATGGGACTCGGCCATCGAAGCGTTCCAGCGCGCCCTGGCCGCCGACGTCAACGACGGCCCCAGCGCCGCCTACATCGAACGCTGCCGCTATTTCAAAAAACATCCGGTGCCGCTGGACTGGGACGGGGTGTTTGAAATGAAAACCAAATAGCATGGTAGGAGATTGGAGCAAATACTTTTAGTACGAGGTACGGTTTGTCCGATTACATCTATGGCCGCAATCCTGTTCTGGAATGGCTACACGGTCCCCTGCGGGTGAAAAAACTCTATGTTCTCAGGGGAATAAGCGATCATTTTCTGCAGGAAATAAACGCCGCAGCGTTAAAAAAGAGCATCCCCATTTCCCGGCTCGACCGCCACGAGTTGGGCCGACTGGCCGGAACGGAAAACCACCAGGGGGTGGTGGCACAAATCGAGCTGCCGGTCGATGCTACTATGGATGACATATTGCAGAAAGCAAAAGAAAAGGATGAGCCGCCCCTGCTGGCGGCGCTGGATTGCGTGCAGGACCCCCATAACCTCGGCGCTATTTTGCGCAGCGCCGACGGCGCCGGCGTGCATGGCGTCGTTATCCCCCGGGATAAGGCAGCGCAAATAACACCCGCCGTCGTCAAATCATCGGCCGGCGCGGCCGTGCACATGCCCATCGCCCGCGTCACCAACCTCGCCCGGACCATCGACGAGCTGAAAGAAGCAGGACTGTGGTTTGTCGGCACCGACCATGAGGCTCCCCGGCGTTTTGATCAAGTCGATTTGAAAGGACCTATCGGCATCGTCCTAGGCGGCGAAGGCAAGGGATTGCGGCGGCTGGTGCGCGAACGCTGCGATTTTCTGGTAAAAATTCCCATGGCCGGACGCATCAACTCCCTTAACGTGTCCGTAGCCGCTGCGCTGCTATTCTTTGAAGCCCGCCGACAACGAGGCTGGTAAGAACTCGGGGCGTGTCGCTTTTACAGGTGTCGCGCAAAATCTTCCACTGACCCTCCCGACGGCGCTGCAGCGCCAACAGGTATTTACCGGCAATTTTTTCCGGCTATCCACCCGCAACCGGCGCATCGATGCGCCAGTAAGCACCAGCTATGAAGGCCGTATCCCCGCATGGATAAATCTCTCCCAGCTGCAGGGTGAAGGCGCATTTCAACGAGGCAAACTGATCAGCATAGCGCTTGTGCACCGCGTCTCGGCCGATGATCGCCGCCTCACCCGGCGGCATCCAGACCGCATCTTCGGTCAACAGCTCGGCTATCGTCCCCGTGGCACCGTCGCTGTAGGCGGCATTAAACGCCTGCCGCACTTGATCA
>JAFGSU010000044.1 GCA_016934435.1 Candidatus Zhuqueibacterota bacterium
AAGGTGGAAGCCGACGCCCAGGCGGTCATAACCAGCTCCGACACCGACAGACCGGAGGCGAGGATTTTGCCCTTGATGCCGGCGATGTCCTGATCATCGATCAGTTTGTGATCGACGGCGGGGATGGGATCCTGCCAGATGAGTTCTTCCGCCGGAACCTCAGGACCGAGATAGCGTGCGCGCGGACCCATGTCGCGGTGCGTCAGTTTGAACCAGGCGCGGGCGAATGCGTCGGCGAATTGATCCGGATTTTCGAGGAAGCGCCGTGAAATCTTTTCGTAGGCCGGGTCAAAGCGCAATGAGAGGTCCGTGGTCAGCATGGTAGGCGCGTGACGCCTGGACGGGTCGTGTGCATCCGGCACGGTGCCGGCGCCGGTGTCGCCCTTCGGCTTCCACTGGTGGGCGCCGGCCGGGCTCTTGGTCAGTTCCCATTCGTGGCCGAACAGGATCCGGAAAAAGTTATTGCTCCACTTTGTCGGCGTGTTGGTCCAGGTCACTTCCAGGCCGCTGGTGATGGTGTCGCCGCCCTTGCCGCTGCCGAAACTGCTCTTCCAGCCCAGGCCCTGTTCCTCGATGCCGGCCGCTTCCGGTTCGGGCCCGACGTGTTTGGCGTCGCCGGCGCCGTGGCATTTGCCGAAACTATGGCCGCCTGCGATCAAGGCGACAGTCTCCTCGTCGTTCATGGCCATGCGGGCAAAGGTCTCGCGGATATCTTTGGCCGCCTCCAGCGGATCCGGATTGCCGTTCGGGCCTTCCGGATTGACGTAAATGAGACCCATCTGCACGGCTGCGAGCGGATTCTCAAGGTCCCGTTCGCCGGAGTAGCGCTTGTCGTCCAGCCATTTGTCCTCAGAACCCCAGTAGATGTCCTTTTCCGGTTCCCAGATGTCTTCGCGTCCGCCGGCGAAGCCAAAGGTCTTGAAACCCATCGATTCCAGCGCGACGTTGCCTGCGAGGATCATCAGGTCGGCCCAGGATATTTTGCGGCCGTACTTTTGTTTGATCGGCCAGATCAATCGGCGCGCCTTGTCGAGGTTGACGTTGTCCGGCCAGCTGTTCAGGGGCGCAAAGCGCTGGCTGCCGCTGCCGCCGCCGCCGCGACCATCACCGGTGCGGTAAGTGCCGGCGCTGTGCCACGCCATGCGAATGAACAGCGGTCCATAGTGCCCAAAATCCGCGGGCCACCAGTCCTGCGATTGGGTCATCAGTTCGCGCAGGTCTTTTTTCACCGCTCCCAGATCGAGGCTCTTAAATTCTTCCGCATAATCGAAATCCGCACCCATAGGATCGGATTTGGCGGAATGCTGGTGCAGGATATCGAGCTTTAGCTGGTTCGGCCACCAGTCCTGGTTGGTAGTGCCGCCGCCGGCCATGTGGTTAATGCCCTTTGCCGGGCTCTTGCTTTTTTCACTCATAGGATTGACTCCTTTCGTTGTGTAAATGATCGGGCAGTGCGTGCAAATACCTTGGCGTTACGCTGCCCATCTGATTTAAATTTCCATACGCAGTTTTGAATTGTAACTTTACTGTGGAGATTGAGTCGCTTCAAATGGCATACTTTATTTTAATAATAGTAATAATTATTACTTTAATGGAAAAAATTATTTATCTTTTTGCGACCGGCAGTTTTCACACAGTCCATAAAATTCGAGGCGATGATGACGGACCTGGAACGTGCCGGCCGAGGCGTTGGCTTTTTTGTTTAATTCCTCGTCGAACGGAATGGCGAGATCCATGATGCGTCCGCATTCTTCGCAGACCAGGTGGTAGTGATGATCGACTCTGGCTTCGAACCGGTCGAAGGCGCTGCCGAAGCTGATTTTTCGGATCAATCCCTGTTCATGCAGGATTGCGAGATTGCGATAGATGGTGCCCAGGCTGAGGCGCGGGAAATCGGATTTCAGTTTATCATAGAGCCAATCCGCCGTCGGATGGCGGTCGGTGGAGCGCAACAGTTCCAGAATGCGGTCACGCTGTACGCTGTGTCGGGTTATTTGATATTTCAAGTTGTTCATTCTTTTGATCAATAATGAGAATAATTATTAATTAGAATATAGCAGAAATCAGGGTGTTAGTCAACGGGCAAATGATTTTTATTTTAAAATTAATGCAAAAAACGGCAGAATATGCCGGATTTAGTCCTACTGTTTTAAGCGGTATTCATTCGTCTCCGGGCTCCTGGAGCGTGTGTGAAAACGCAACGCGAAATCACATGGCTGCAGCCGAACCTGTCGCGACGGATGTCCCTCGCCAGCGTCTGCGCCGGAGAAAACTCCGGCACGATCGAAGAGATTCGTTATTCCGAAGACATGAAGCACGGGCAATCGATCAAGTCGCCGACTATTTTGAATCCGCTCATATGAAAACGAACAATGCTCACCAGCTGCAACAGCATAACGCAGCACGAATAAAACTACTCAATACGTGGAAATCTGCCCAGAAAAATCTGCTATTCCACTTCTTCCCCAAGTTCATGGAATAAGTGCGTACGTGTCGAAAGAGCTCTGCTTTTAAATCCGCCATGAGAAAGCAAACCTGCCACTCTGACCGGAAAGCTGGAGCTTTAACATCATCGATGCCAGGCGACACCTGCTATCGATAGGTAAAACAGAATCAGCGCATAATACCCTTCTTGCCGGTTTTACTTGATTTTTAAATCCTGAATGGCTAATTTAATTTTAGGTTGGAGGCGTTGAGTGCGCCCGCCATGGCTCTGTAACGCGAAAGCAGGAGCGTAACCAGACACAGGTCACATTTCTCTATAACTTCTGGTCGCTGACAAGGGCTACGGGGAAAATTTGAATTTATATCAATTTATGTGTGTCGCGATGAGGGTGTTCCATGCTCTCGAAAATTATCAAGTTGATTATTACGATCATTATTTTTTTGAACGCTATCATCGCTTCAGCCGCTTTTCCCCGAAACGGCAAAAAAACTACTACAGGTTCCATAAATAACCTGCGCGAGTTACCACATTATACCAACCACACACTGGTAAATGTCAATCATGTCGCCCAATGGATATTTTCCAACGGTCTATCAGCGAATGAACCCAATTGGAACTCTGGCTTTTATTTCCCCCGCGGTAATAAACCAAAGACTTGCTGCATCTTTTGTGATGGATTCATTTTTGGTGGCCTAGTGGATGATGGAATTCTCCCTCAGATCAGGATCGGAGGCCAATATTATTTTAGCGCGATGGTTCCGGGTGCAATTGTAAGTAAAGGAGTGGGGGAAGATATTCAGGACAAGGTCCATGTTGATCGAATTTGGCGAATTCGCCGCGATTATGCGATTATCGAGCCTGAATTATTACGCCAAGATGCTGCTGATCTCTTGCAATGCGATCCCGAAGAAATCACCAACAAGGAGATTACTTGGCTGCGCGATCTATATCGCCAGGATTGGATCGATTGGCCGGCCTACAAGGGAGCCCCCTTTTATGATGCAGATGGGGACGGATTATATGCGCCCCAATTCAATCGCGAAGGCACACCTATACTATTCCCGGAAGCGGATGAACCGGGGTATGCCGATGGCGATCAGGTGGTCTGGCTGGTATGTAATGACCTTAACGATAGCCTACTTCTGACACAATTCCATTCACCACCTATAGGCGTCGAGCTACAAATGACCCTGTGGGCCTATAATCGTAATAATGCCTTAGGGAATGTAATATTCAAGCAATTTCGCCTCATATATAAAGGGCGAAAAGAAACTCATGAACAAGCTAAAATTGATAGCCTTCATTTCAGCCAATGGTCTGATACCGAAATTGGCAACGCATTCGATGACCTGGTCGGTTGTGATACCCTCCTCTCCTTAGGATATGCATATAACAATACGGAGCTGGACGAAACATATGCGTCAGTCAATCTCTCGCCACCGGCGATCGGGTATACATTGCTTTATGGACCTATCGTGCCGTCTCCGGGCGGACAAGCGACTTTGAATAATAGGAAGATAGAGGGATACAAGAATTTGCCCATGACCGGTTTTTATCGAGTCGAAATAACAGGTGAAAATCCCTGCTTTAGCGGCGACTGCCTCCGCTTGACCTGGTGGAATCGTCTGAGAGGTTATCGGGATTATCCCCTTTACCCGCCGGAACCATTCTATACTTTAGAGGGTAAACGAGCCTTCTACCATTACCCGGGAGATCCGGTAAAGAAAACCGGTTGGATCGACGTTTTTCCGTATCATGATAAAAGAATTCTTTTGCTTTCAGGCTCTTTTTCGATGGCGGTAAAAGATACGAATGATATGCAAGTGGCGGTCATAGCAGGACTCGGCTGTGATCGCCTGAGCAGTATTTCTATCATGAAATTCTACACCCGATTCATCCGGCAGTTCTTCGAAAGTGATTTTGTGGTGTCTGCCCCTGAGCCACCCAGGCTACGCGCGACGGAACTGGATAGAACCATATTATTGAATTGGGGCTTTGATGCCGAAAGCGTGCAAAAAATTGAATCGCGGCACACAGAGGGATTTTTCTTTGAAGGTTATAACATCTATCAGCTCCCTCACGAATCGGCAGCTAACAAGCAAGGCATCAAGATCGCTACTTTTGATGTAGTAAACGACATCACCACCATTTTGGAGGAATCCTTCGATCCCTCTTCAGGCCTTTTACTGTCCATTCCTGTCCAGATAGCTCAAAACAGTGGTATTAAACGGACTTTATTAATCGATTATGACATGATTCGTAAAATGCCTCTTACGAATGGACGTACCTATGCGTTTGCCGTGAGCTCTTATTACTACAATTTCGATCCATTGGCCAGTATTAAAATGATAGAAAGCCCTCTTTCTATCGTGCGTGCGGTGCCGCAGCAATTAAAACCCGGCCATCGCTTCCGCGCGTCGATTGGGGATACGATTGCCATCCACCATGCTGGGCCGAGCCGAGGAACAGTCAGAGTGAGCATTGTGGATCCCTCACTTATTACCGGCGATCAATATTCTATACAATTCCAGGGCACCCCACCTGATCAGACATGGTGTGTTATCAATTCCACACAATGTGATACAGTATTGAAAAACCAGGTCAATCAATCCGGTGACGAAAATTATCTAAATGTAGAGGGATTATTGATGATTGTGATTGCGCCCAATAGTGAGGAAGATATTTATACCTTCTACACAAATGGATTAGAACCGATTTATGATTTACAGACGGCAAGGACGGATGTTGTAAAAATTAATGTATTTCCTAATCCCTTTTATGCTTTCAATAGATTTGAGCATGACAGTGATGATCATTTTGTGACCATCACCCATCTGCCACAAAACGCTACCATTCGTATTTTTGCACTCGATGGCAGATTAATACGTACTCTGAATAAGGGAGATGACTCTCAATTCATTGT
>JAFGSU010000449.1 GCA_016934435.1 Candidatus Zhuqueibacterota bacterium
AGGAGATCGGAAGGACGGAGCGCGCGCATCGGATTCAAACTGGATTTTTAATCAAAGTGGGCGCTGCTCCGGCAGAATCAATAAAATGTTGTGCAATCATTGGGGTTGTTTTTAAGGAGTAAACAATGCGTACTTTTAACACATATATTTCTGTTCTCCCGATCCTTCTCCTGGCGTTGCTAACATCAACCGTGAATGTGCGGGGGCAGGCGCAGGAGCCGAGGGAGTATCAGCGATGGGGCAGGTTCGGCGTCGGCAAGCTGGTGACGACGCAGAACAACCTCAACTGCATTGCCGACGGACAAATGCGCTGGCCGGCCTGGGCGCATTTGCCGGCGATGGAGTATCCCTACAACCCCGAACCGGGAGGCCGGCACATCAACTATTCGGTGGGCATTTCCTTCTATGTCGGCGGTTATTGTGAGGATTACGGTCCCTCCTTTCGTCCCGACCAATCGGAGGCGCCGCCTGTCAGTCCGCGCGTCGAACACGGCGATCGTACCTATTATCGCTATTATGACGGATTTCATTATGAGAGTTTCCCCGATTTCGTCGCACCGGAAGAAAATGCCAGCATCCCGGTCAGCGATGATCCTGCCACCTGGCCAATGAACGGCGGCGTGCGCGGATTCCCCGATTTTTATCCCACCCACGACTGGTATCACGACAGCCGATTCCCCGAGTACGCCAATGTTTATCAATCAGGACAGGCCTCGCCGATCCCGATTCTAAAAGATGAAAAAACCGGCTGGCCCGGCGCCGGAGCCGACGGCAGCCGGGTTGCCGACCAGGAGAGCTTTTCGGTCAATTTTTCCATCAACCGGGAATTGGTCGAAGATCCCGATATTCAGGACGGGAAATTGATGGTGTATACCACGCTGCGGGGACTGTCGTTTGCCGACGATTTTTACGACGACTTTTTGGTGTGGGTCTGGACCGTCACCAATATCAGCAGCAAACCCATCACCAAAGCCTACGTCGGCATGATGGCGGATTTCGATTTCCCCTGGGCCACCTATCAGGGATACAGCAGCTATAACAAAGTCGATTGCTACGCCTACGATCCGGAATATGCCATGGCTTACGGCTGGGACGGCGACGGCAATGTGGCGGGCGCCACCTACGGCGATTGGTTTCATCCCAAACCCGCCAAACTGACCGATGAGTCCATCGTCGAAAAACCGGCGCTGGCCGGCGTCCTGTTCCTGAAAACACCGAACAGGGTTGACGGTACGGGTGAGGTGGGTATAACAAAATTTGATGCGTTCTGCTTTCACATCAAAGACCATGTCTACGGCATCGGCAGCAGCATCTGGGAATTTTACTGGAACAACATCGTCAACCGCACCAGCGACGGCGAAGGCCCGTCCGACGGCTATGATCCCGACGATCTCGATTTAGACGGCATCGACGACTGGACCTGGCAGCATCCCTATCCCATGGGCAACGAGCAGGTGTACGAAACCGGCTACAAGAGCGAATTCACCCTGAGCGCCGGTCCGTTCACCCTGGAGCCGGGCGAGACCGACACGCTGATATCGGTGGTGGTCATGGGCGAAACCCGCGATGCCCTGTTCAAAAACGCCCGCTTTGCCAGACAGCTCTACGAGTCCAACTGGAAGCCCATCCGGCCGCCGATTGCGCCGGTCCTGCGCGCCGACGTGGGCAGCGGCACGGTTAAACTGATCTGGGACCATCGCAGCGAAAACGATTCCCTCAACGCCGCCGACGAGCGCCAGCCCTTTGAAGGCTACAAGCTCTATCGCAGCAATGACGGCGGCCAGACCTGGGGCTCGCTCGGCATCACCGATGAAAACGGCACCATTGTCGATTACGTCCCCATGGGCCAGTGGGATTTGGCCAACGGCATCACCGGCCCTTCGCCGGAACTGCCGACCTTCCAGCGCGGCGCCGACAGCGGCCTGGACGACATTATCGAGATAGCGGGACAGGATACCACCATCATTGAAATCATAAACGGCGATACGGTTTTTGTCGGGTCTTTTCGCGTTGGTGAAGAAACCGGCCGCAGAATCTTTTTCGACAACAACGTCATCGACGGATTTACCTACAAATATGCGGTGGTGGCCTATAGCGCCGGCGACGAAGTCAGTCGGCTGATGCCGGTACAGAACTCAAAATCGCACGGCAGCCAGATTATTACCGTAGTACCCCACACCTCAGCCGCGCGCTCCGCATCGGAACTGGAAAAAATCCGGGTGGTGCCCAATCCGTATCGCGTCATCGCCGATTGGGAGATGTCGATGGATGAACGCATGATCAAATTCACCCATTTGCCGCAACGCTGTACCATTCGCATTTTCAACGTCGCCGGCGAGCTGATCCAGACCCTGAACCATGACGAGCGTTCCCCCATCGATTCGGAAGCGATCTGGAATTTGCGCACATTCGAGAATCGCGAGGTGGCGCCCGGTCTCTATTTTTACCACCTCGATTCCGATCTCGGCGAAAAAATGGGCAAGTTCGTCATCATCAAATAAGATGAGTGGAATTTTACTCCGCGGGATTTTTAAACCTATGGAGAACAAAATGAAACCGGCTTTTTATTGCATACTATCCATCGTTCTACTGTCGCTGTTAACCTGTATTTCAGTGTACGGCCAGAGCAGCAGTCTCGAACAGGTGGGAACATCCATGGCCAATTTCCTCAAGATCGGCGTCGGCGCGCGCGCCCTGGCCATGGGCGACGCCTATGTCGCCCTCTGCGATGATATCTCTTCGCTCTACTGGAATCCGGGGGCGCTCGACCGCATGCCCAATAATGAAATAATCATTCAACAAACCGAGTGGCTGGTGGATACGCAGATACTCTATTTCGGCATCGGTTATAAAGTGAAGGGCATCGGCTCCGTGGGGCTGAGCGCGCACTATTTTTCCTCCGGCGAGATCGAAGAGACGACCCTGGCCGCACCCGACGGCACCGGCCGCACCTTCTCCGCCAGCGATCTGGCCCTGGGATTGACCCTGTCGCGCCGCATTACCACCCGGTTTTCGACCGGCATCACCGTGAAAATGATCCAGGAGTCGCTGGCCAGAGAAAAAGCCAGCGCCATCGCCCTGGATATCGGCAGCGTATTTGAGACCAACTTTCTCAACAACATGCGCATCGGCATGGCGCTCTCCAACCTGGGCGGAGAAATGCGGCTCGCCGGTTCCGACCTATCGGTGCAATACGCCACCAATCCAGGCTATCCCACCAAAGTGGTTCGTGCCGATCTGACCACGGAGGAATGGGACATCCCGCTGTTTTTTCGCTTCGGCATAGCCATGGATGTCGTCAGGAAAGAAAACTATCGCTGGACCATCGCCGGCGAGGTGATGGACTCGCGCGATTTCATCCACCGGCTTTCGATGGGCACGGAATGGTCGTATCGCGGTTTGGCCTTTTTGCGCGGCGGCTATAAATTCAATTACGACGAAGAAGATTTGACCCTCGGCGCCGGCATTCACCTGAATGTGGCCAACACCACCGTGCGACTGGATTATGCGTACGGCAAATTCGGCGTGTTCGACAACACGCAGCGGTTTTCTTTGATCTTTGGCTTTTAACACAGGCGCGACCAGGACGCCGGTGCGTGGTGTCGATTAAAATGATTTTGCGGGTGTATCATATGGCAGGTTAACTGCGTCGCCGCAAACCGGAGAAACCGGAATTTTTATAGGCGATCAGGCTGATTG
>JAFGSU010000450.1 GCA_016934435.1 Candidatus Zhuqueibacterota bacterium
GGATTATAACACCACCGAAATCTCCGAACGCACCCTGCGGGAAATCTATCTGCCACCGTTCGAAGCGGCCGTGCGCGCCGGCGTCGGCACGGTGATGAGCGCCTTTAACGATCTCAACGGCATTCCGGCATCGGCGAATGCTTTTACGCTGACGCAGATTTTGCGAAAAGAGTGGGGATTCAAGGGATTTGTCGTCAGCGATTGGAATTCCATCGGCGAGCTGCTGGCCCATGGTTTTGCCGCCGACAGGGGAGAAGCCGGCCGTAAAGCCCTCAAAGCCGGCGTCGATATGGATATGGAAGGAGGCATTTACGGCAAAGTATTGGCCAACCTGGTGGAATCGGGCGTGATCGATCAGCAACTGATCGATGAATCGGTGCGGCGCATTTTGCGGATAAAATATTTATTGGGATTGTTCGAACAACCCTATTTAGATGAAACAATAAAAGCCCAAGTGACGCTGACGCCGGAAAATCTGGCCCTCGCGCGGCAGCTCGCGCGCGAATCCATCGTTTTGTTGAAGAATGAAAAATCGATTTTGCCTTTGCGCAAGGACGTGCGTTCCATAGCGGTGATCGGTCCTTTGGCGGATGCACAATCGGATTTGCTCGGCACCTGGAGCTGCAGGGGACGGGCAGAGGATGTGGTTTCCGTACTCGCGGCTGTAAAGGGATGCGTCTCGAAGCAAACAAGAGTCCTGCACGACAGCGCCTGCGGCATCCTCAAGGGAGATGAACGTGGTTTGAGCCGCGCCGTGAACCTGGCGCAGGGCGCGGATGCGATCATCGCCGTGGTAGGCGAGAGCTCCGCCATGAGCGGCGAAGGAGGCAGTCGCACCGATATCGGCCTACCGCATGTGCAGTTGGATTTGCTCAAGGCTTTGCACAAAACCGGTAAACCGATGGTGGCCGTGATTCTCGCCGGTAGGCCTTTGACGATTCCCTGGATTGCGGAACATATCCCGGCGGTTTTACTGGGCTGGCACGGCGGCGTGCAGGCGGGCCCTGCCATCGCTGATGTGCTGTTTGGAGATTATAATCCAAGCGGCCGGCTGCCGGTTTCCATACCGCATAGCGTCGGTCAAATCCCCCTGTATTATAATCATAAAAATACCGGTCGTCCCATCAGCGATCAACGATTTACCTCAAAATATCTGGATGCGCCGAATACACCGTTGTATTCGTTCGGTTTTGGCCTCAGCTATACCCGTTTTGAATACGACCACGTGCAGTTGGATAAGGAGCTATTAAGCGCCGGGGAGAGTCTGCAGGTCAGCGTTGAGGTGAAGAATGTCGGTGCGGTCGCCGGCGAAGATGTGGTGCAGCTGTATGTACGCGATCTGGCAGGCAGCGTTACCCGGCCGGTGAAAGAATTGAAAGGATTTCAACGGATATCGTTGCGAGCCGGAGAAAGCAAAACCGTACCCTTTAGCATCGAGCCGGCGCAATTGAGCTTTTACAATGACGCGATGAAAAAAGTGGTTGAAGCGGGCAAGTTTAAAGTGTACGTCGGTCCCGATTCACAGCGTGGATTGGAAGCGGCGTTTATCATCAATTAGAAGAAAGGGTGATCCCGTACCTTTTTGACATTTTTAATTCAGGCAGGTTGAGTCAATATCTTTCAGTCAATCAGATGTTTGCTAGGATCGAGTCCACCGAACATATTTGATATTGGTATGTTACTCTATTTTATAAACGGTTTTACCCGTTTTTAGGATTTTTTGCGCACAAACACCGGCTGAATCCAAGCGCGAAATCCATTCGAGCTGACGATACTGGCACGTACATATTGTAGGTTACCCGATAAAGTAAAAACAGCTGGATTGGCTTCGGTGGTTTTCAGGACAAGACCGTTGGAACCGATGAAGGCCGTTCGATAGGCTTCATCCCATCTTTGCTTGATGCGTATTTTCAGGGTATCCTGGTCAATACTCAGGCGCGTCAGTTCGACACCGGTAGAAGCGTAGAATTTTCCATGCTGTAGAGCCGAAATGATATCAGAAGTTGTTAATGCTGCTGCATGTACCATTACCCAGCCGCGTCCCGGATTGGCATTGAGCGGAATGAAATCTCCGGCGACCGTGTGGGCATCATCGCTGGCAACGCCATATACCTTTATCCCGGAAGAAAGAAGGTTATCCCACAACCGCTCGGTGCCAGGGTGTAATTTGCTGCCTAAATTGTTCACATTCGGATGGCCGTTGTAGATCTCGAATAGATGATATCCGTTCAGGTGTTTCATCTCATCTGCTGAAATGGACCAGCGATAATTGGGATGATTGATCTGCACCAAACCGCCGGCGGCTGTGATGGCGTCGATGTTTTTCTGCAGTGTACCGATGATCGTTGTGTCATAAATGGCCTTGATGGTCTGGGTAACATTTAGAGCATTGATATGCAGGGATTTGGTTTTTTTGCGTCCGGGAACATTGCGGTTGGAAGCGCTGACCTCGACGCCCGGGATGAGTATAAAGGTGGAATCGACGAGGCTTTGCATCGATGCTACGTCTGTCAATGTGTCATGATCGGAAACGACGAGGAAATGATAACCGTGCCCTTTATACCAGTGCGCAACCGATAGCGGTGGGGCATCGCCATCCGAATTTGTGCTATGGCTGTGGGTATTGCCTTTGAACCAACGGTTCTGGTCGAAATTGGTGGCTTCGAATTCGTAGCGTTGAGCACAGGCGAAGAAAAGAAGAAACAGGCTGCAGAGTAGAACATGGCGTTTTTTCATGACTGGGACTCCCGAATAAACATATTTACCTTTTTGCATATTTGGATGTATTTATAAGATATGAATTTAAAAGCTCATTTTCCATAAATAAATATTTTATTTATCAAATATTGATTCTAAATTTATTGTAGCTGAGTGGATTCTCGGATGGAGATCGAACGAAAATTTTTGGTCGTGGGGGATGCCTGGCGCGGCCTGACGGAAGGCGTATTATTTCGGCAGGGATATCTTTCCATCGAAAGGGAGCGCGTGGTGCGGGTGCGCATCGCCGGCGACCGCGCATTTCTCACCATCAAAGGCATCACCCGGGGGATCAGTCGTCAGGAATATGAATATCCCATCCCGCTGCATCATGCTGAGCAAATGCTGCAGGAATTGTGTGTAAAGCCGATTATTGAGAAAAAGCGCTATCAAATTTCTTTTAAAAGTTGCCTTTGGTCTGTGGACGAATTTTTAGGCGAGAATGAGGGGCTGATCATCGCCGAAATCGAACTCGCCTCCGAAGAGGTCGCGTTTGAAAAACCGGATTGGGTGGGAGCCGAAGTGTCCAGTGATCCGCGTTATTTCAATGCCAACCTGGTGGAACAGCCGTTTCGATCATGGGGACGAAGGAAATGAATATATCGTCCCTGACGGGACTTGGATTTGCGATGATTGTTGTCTATAAATATATCGTCCCTGACGGGACTATAGGTTATGTGTTGAGCTTGTCCAAACAGTAACCAAAGAATTAACATCTGTGGGATCCATCTTGTAAGTGGACTCCAATTAATCGCAATGGAAATAAACTGTTACCTTCACCCTATCCCTCTACCGCAAGCGTGCGAGTGGGCTGGATTTTTGAGATTTTCTGAACTTTTTGGACTACCTATACACATGTAATACACGCCGATCACAAAACGAAGGGAATCTACTATGAAGGTATTAAGGAACACGATACTGCCCGTTTTCCTGGCCACTATCTGGATCAGCCTGTCCGAATTCGTCCGTAATGAGTTTTTGCTCAAATCCTACTGGATCGATCATTACCAGAAACTCGGACTCGTTTTTCCGTCCGAACCGGTGAATGGCGCAATCTGGGGCATCTGGTCGCTCTTATTCGCCATAGTGATTTTCATCCTGGTAAAAAAATATTCGTTGTTGCAAACAGCGCTTCTCGCCTGGTTCGTCGGTTTTGTCCTCATGTGGGTGGTCATCGGCAATCTCGGTGTGTTGCCTTATGGACTGTTGATCTATGCCGTTCCCCTGAGTCTATTAGAAGCATTGATAGCGGCCTGGATTATCAACAAGACGGCTTTGAAGATCGGATACGGCAAGAGGCCTGCCGGTCTGAAAATATGAATACTGATTAAAAAGTATTCGGTAGGATCATGTTGTATCATTCACGATTGATTTTTGCCTCACTCTGGATAAAAAAGTCTTAGTATAAGGACACAAAAGCTATGGGACTCAAACTTTTCATTATTCTTGGTTTTTTGATTATATTATCGATCGCCTTTGTCGCCATGCGCAAAGACCGGTTCCGCAGCAGCGGCGGTGCCCTCGGCAATGCCATGCAGGAGATGCATGCGGCTTTTGATCCCGGCGTCAGGCATGCCATCGTTGAAAAAAAGAAGGAACAGGTGGAAGAGGACGACTCCGGTGATCCGCCTTCGTAGCCCGATGATTGTTATATATTCTAAATGATCAAAAATGCAGGGGGCTATCCAAAAAAATTCCTCAAACCGTTCAGGTTTAGCAGCAATGCCGGATAAGCACAACATTCACTTAATCATTCTCCCCGGTGTTTCTTCCGTCTCTCCGCAGCGACCGATAAACCTGAATGACGACAAACGGCACCAGACTCATCCCCAGTATCAGCGCCCAGGCTGTTGCGTCCGGCATGGCGATTTTGAGCGCCCCGCTCAAGACCGGGATCGATATCGCTGCTAACAGCAACATCACACACAGGGCCACCGCGCCCCAGACGTAGGGATTGCGGACGATATCGTTGCGCAAGAGCGAAGAGCCATTATCGCGCATATTAAATACATGCCACAGCTGCGCAAAAGCCAGGGTCAAAAATGAAACGGTGATGGCCTGCTTTTCCTCCATCTTCAGGACAAATAGGGCGATGGAAAAAGCGCTTAGCACCGACAGGGCCAGCAACAAGCCGACAGCAATAATAAAGAGCCAGTGCGGGCGGGTGACGATGGCTTCTTTAGCATCGCGGGGGGGATGATCCATGATGTTGCGGTCGCCAGCCCCCATGCCCAGGGCCAGGGCGGGAAAGATGTCGGTCACCAGATTCAGAAACAGAATCTGCAGCGGCAGCAGTGGCATGGGCGCCTTAATGAATGAAGCCACGGCCACGACAATAATTTCGCTGATATTGCACGATAGCAGGTAGACGACGAATTTGCGGATATTGTTAAAGATAATGCGGCCCTGTTGTATGGCCGCGACGATGGTGGCAAAGGCGTCGTCCTTCAACACCATGTCGGCGGTCTCGCGCGCCACCTGCGTGCCCCGCAATCCCATGGCGACGCCGATATCGGCTTTTTTAAGCGCCGGCGCGTCGTTGACGCCGTCGCCGGTCATGGCTACGATGGCGCCGGCATCCTGATGCAGCTGGATGATATCCAATTTCTGCTCGGGATCGACGCGCGCATAAATGTTGATGCCGCGCAGGTCCCGACGTTCTTCATCGGAGAGCTCCTCATAGGCTCGTAAATCTTTGCCTTCGACAACAATCTCCTCCGGCTCTGCTAATCCGACCGCACCGGCGACTTTGCGGGCGGTAACCGGCTGGTCGCCGGTAACCATGACCACGCGAATGCCCGCCTGCTGGCAGGTCTGGATGGATTCGGCGACGTCGCCGCGCGGCGGGTCCACCAGCCCGATGAGCGCCGTCAGCTGCAGGTTTTCGTACGGATTTGTTTCCGTATCGTCCACCGTCTTGGAAGCCATGGCCAGGACGCGATAGCCCTCCTCGGCCATCTTGTGGTTCAGCTCACTCCAGGCTTTCTTGTCGTCTGCATCCAATGTTTTGCTGCCCTCCGTCATGCAGACGCGGGAGGATGCTTCTAACACCGTTTCCGGCGCCCCCTTGACCGCGACCAGAATCTTGCTGTCGGCGCGATGCAGGGTAGCCATCATCTTGCTCTCGGCATCGAACGCTTCTTCTCCCACGCGCGGATTTTCTTTCAGCACATCGGCTTGCTCGATGCCGAGGTCTCGACCTAACTGCAACAGGGCGATTTCCAGCGGATCGCCGGTATGTTTATGCTTGTCGTCGGCGGCCAGGGCGGCATTGTTGCACAACAATCCCGTCAGAACAGCCTGTTTAAAAGCGGGTATCTCCAGAGGCCTGCAATCGCTGTCGCCTTCCTTGAAAATCTTTTTACCATTCCGGTTTCGATGGCGGCAGTCCACCTGATCGGTGAGGGTGCGCATCGTTTGCACGGTCATGCGGTTTTCGGTCAGGGTGCCGGTCTTGTCGGTGCAGATAATGCTGGTGGCGCCCAGGGTTTCCACCGATGCCAGGCGATTGATGAGCGCATTGCGACGCGCCATGCGCAGCATACCGCGCGCCAGGGCGATGGTGGCGACGATGGGCAGGCCTTCCGGAATCGCCGCCACGGCTAAGGCAATGGCGGTCGAGATCATCAGAAACGTCTCCTTGCCGCGCAAAATGCCGGTGCCGGCTACGATGACGGTGAGTACCAGCGTCACCCAGATGAGGTTGTGGCCGAGCTGGTCGAGACGCACTTCCAGCGGCGTGCGTTCCTCCTCCGCGGCTTCGACAAGCGCCGAAATGCGCCCCAGTTCCGTGTCCATACCGGTGCCTGTAACCACGCCGACAGCGGAACCGCGGGTGATGGCCGTGCCCTTGAAAAGCATATTGCTGCGCTCGGCCAGAACAGTTTCCTCTTCGATTATATCCGACCTTTTTTCCACCGGCACGGATTCGCCGGTCAACGACGATTCATTCACCTGCAGTTTGGAGGCTTCGAGCAAACGCATGTCTGCGGTGACCACATCGCCGCCTTCCAGAATAACAACGTCGCCGGGTACCAGATTCACGGCGCTGATCTCACGCACATGACCATTTCGACGCACCCGGCAGTTGACGCGCGTCAGATTGCGCAGCGCCTCCATGGAACGT
This sequence comes from Candidatus Zhuqueibacterota bacterium, assembly GCA_016934435.1. Taxonomy (GTDB): domain Bacteria; phylum Zhuqueibacterota; class Zhuqueibacteria; order Residuimicrobiales; family Residuimicrobiaceae; genus JAFGSU01. The sequence goes on from JAFGSU010000450.1 coordinate 6,884, forward strand.
ACCGCCTTGATCTCGGTAAAAAAACCGATCAGGGCATTGAAGAGGATGACAACAAAAATGGCGATGGCATCCATCCATTCATGAAAAGCCAGGGAAAGGATTGCCGCCAGCGCCAGTAATATGACGATAAGACTCTTGAATTGATGAAAAAAGATGAGCCAGCCGCTTTTCCGCGCCGCCTCGCGCAGCTGATTGCGGCCGTATTTTTTTAACCGTTTTCTTACCGTGCCCGAACGGAGGCCCTCCTGAGGATCCACCTCCAGATGTTTGACAACTTGATCGGATGAGGATAAGTAGGCTTTCTTTAAATCAAAGGTCATTGTTGGATTTCCATGATTGGCGCAATGATGTCATTAGATGATTGGCTTTTAATTTTGTTATCATTAAGATAGACAAAATAGTTGTTTTTTTCAAGGAGAAAATGGGTCAGCAGGGAGGACCTGAAAATAAAATTAAATTTTATCCGCTACCCGGCGGAAATGATAACCGTAGATCATCATGGTGATGGCCAGGGGAAATTTCTGCGGTTGTCTGAACATACTATAGCCGAACAGTTTCCAGTAGTACCGCCTGCCCTTACTGATCAGACCCAGCTTCCAGATAGACTTGAGAAAAGCCGAAATGTGGGTGAGCGTCAGTCGATGGGGAATATCACCCGGCAGACGATACTCCTTCAAGAATGTCAAAAGCCGTTCATAAAGTTCTTTGGGCTCATAGATCGTTTTGACGACGAATTTATAGCCGGCACGCAATTTTTCATAATTCATCTGGGGGATGAAATTCATCGTGCCGTCCATGTTATCGCCGCTCATGATTTGCAGCAAACGGTTCTCCTTTTTCATCCGTTCAAAGAGACGCGTGCCGGACGGAGCATTCAACAATCCCACCATGGCGGTTATGATGCCGCTTTTTTGGATAAAGTTGATCTGCTGTTCGAATATCGTCGGAGGATCCTGGTCGAAACCGATGATAAATCCGCCGCTGACCTGCAAACCGGCGCGGTGCAGCTTTTTTACCGATGCAACCAGATCGCGTTTCAGATTTTGCACTTTGCCGCATTTGGTCAGGCTTTCATTGTTCGGCGTTTCGATGCCCACGAACGTGGAGGTGAAACCGGCTTGCACCATCATCTTCACCAGTTGATCATCATCAGCGAGGTTTATCGACACTTCGGTATTAAAAACAAAGGGGAATTTGCGTTTCTTTGACCAGGCGATCAGAGCCGGCAATACATCATCTTTGAGTTTGCGTTTGTTGCCGATGAAATTATCATCCACAATGAACACCGGGCCGCGCCAGCCGATGTGATAGAGCGACTCCAGTTCAGCGATCAATTGCCGGCTGGATTTGGTCCTCGGTCGCCGGCCATTAAGAATGGTGATGCTGCAAAATTCGCAATTGAACGGACAGCCGCGCGAGTATTGAATGCTCATGTTGGCGTATTTTTTCATGTCCAGCAAGTGCCATAGTGGAATCGGTGTTTGCTTCATGTCGGGAAATTGGTCCGTGCGATACAGAGGTTGGGGATGTCCATGGGCCAGGTCCTGGAGAAACAACGGCAGGGTGGCTTCGGCTTCGTTTAAAATAAAATGATCAACACCGGTGAATAGCTCATAGTCCGTCGTGATCAATGGTCCGCCTGCTACCACCGGAACACCAGCTTTATTACAGCGCTGAATCACGTTTTTCATCGAATGAATATGGACGTTCATTCCGCTGAGAAATACATAATCAGCCCAGCGCAACTCTTTATCGCGCAGAGGCGCAACATTTAAATCGATCAGCTTTTTTTCCCATGTTGAGGGGAGCAAAGCGGCCACGGTCAGCAATCCCAGCGGCGGTTCGCTGGATTTTTTGCCGATAAATTTCAACGCCTCTTTGAAACTCCAGAACGTGGCGGGCGTTTCAGGAGAGATGAGGAGTATTTTCATGATAGACTGATTCCCTCTTTTTAATGCGTTGTTTTCCGGCACGGCAAAGCTGTAAGCCTTGACGAGAAGGAGGCTGTCCGCAAAGATTGAAAAATATTGGGGAGCAGGTTCCCGCTCTTGCCGGCAAAGGATCGTCGTATTTTGTGCCCGGACAGCGTCTACAACCCGGTCTTTTATTAGATGATACGGAATTTATTTGAATGGAACTGTAAAAGAAGTGTAAAAAATGATCCCGGAAGGATTCAACTATATTTTGTACTTGTTAGCGCAATCGTTCAGGGAAAAAAATCAGCAGAACGGGTAATTCAGTTTTCTCTTGATTGTTGCGGTAATTGTGGTATATTATCTATAGTATTTTCCCAAGCCGGATAAACCGGTTTTTTTATAGGCGATCAGGCTGATTGCCCCAAGATATTAATGGCTCACAAAAAAGGAACGATCACAAAACAATATTTTTTTGGGCATCTTCACTTTTGTGCCCCAATCCATTAAATCGCATTTGTCATCGAGCGATCGGGCTGATCGCCCGACATTTTTTAAACCCTTCTGTGTAAAAAAATAATTACAAACAGGCGGTCTATCTTATGGGTCATATGCATTCAAAATCGGGTATGTGGGAGGAACTGCGGAGTCGGCTGGATCAGCATCCGACCGGGCTGCCGCGGCATGCGTCGCTGGAGCGCATCCTTAGCATTTTGTTCACTGCCGAGGAAGCGGAGCTGGCGACCGGCTTTCCCCCGACCACCATATCATTGCCGGAGTTGGCATCCCAGACCGGGCGCGCGGAATCCGATCTGTTGCCGTTGCTGGATTCCATGGCTGCAAAAGGATTGGTGATGGAGATCGAACGCGATGGGATCACACATTATTTCCTCTCCGCTGCATTTCCCGGTTTTTTCGAGTACACCTTTATGCGCGTCAACAAGGATTTGCCTTATCAGGAACTGGGTCGACTCATGGAGGAATATTTCCAACAGAGCGATCTAGCAAAAGAAATGGCCGGCCTCAAAACCCAGCGCATGCGCACATTGCTGCGCCGTGATGCGCTCGCAGACGATCTCGTTAGTGAGGTTTTGCCCTATGAAACGGCGCGAGGATTGATCGAACAGGTCGAATACGGCAGTCTGCAGACCTGTTTCTGCCGTCATAAGGGCCGGCACCTGGGTCAGGATTGTGCCCTTGGCGCGCCGGTGGACGATATCTGCATGAGCTTTGGCGTCACCGCCGATTTTCTCATCAAACGTGGTTTTGCCCGTCGCGCCGAAAAAAATGAATTGTTGCAGGTGCTCGATCACGCCGATGCGCTGGGATTGGTTCATATCGCCGATAATTTCCGCGATAATGTGATCTTTATGTGTCATTGCTGCGGTTGTTGTTGCGAGCTGCTGAAAATCATCACGCAGAAACGCCTGTACGGCGCAGTCGCGCCTACCCGCTTCATGGCAATGGTCGACGAACAACTATGCAACGGTTGTGGCGTCTGCGAAGAACGCTGCCAGATCCAGGCGATACATACGGGGGACGATGGCATTGCCCGTGTGAATGAATCGTGCTGCATCGGCTGCGGCGTATGCATTCATTTTTGCCCATCCGAAGCGTTGCGCCTGCAAATGCGGCAGGAGACGGTGGTGCCGCCGCTGAACCTGCGCGCCATGACCATGCGGATTCTCAAGGAAAAGCGGAAAATCGGCTAAAGCAGGTTAATTATGAAATATGGTACTTAGTCTCGTCACGAAGCTCCGAAGACTGTGTTAAAACGTAGAATCAACCCTGGGGTCGCGTTTTTTGCAACCCCAGGTGTTTCATATATATTTGATTTTATTGGCCTGAGAGGCACGGAGTTGCCGCAAAAAAACGTGGCAACATCCGGGGTTTATCCGTTTTCACACACTCTCAGATCGTGGTAACCAGATAAAGATTACCGTGGGAACAAGATTATACAAAATTCATAGCGCCTTTGCGTCCTTGCGTTAGATTTTAATATTTAACGCCAGGGAGCCAAGCCGCAAGGTAAATTTATATCGTTTCTGCGGCTCCGGCCGTGAAAAGCAAAAGGTCAGCCGTACACAGCTGACCTTTCAATTTGGTCGTGGCGGAAGGATTCGAACCTTCGACCTCCTGCGCCCAAAGAAGCGGCATGCTGCAGGAGCCGTTTGCGAATATTGATGAATTTCCCCACATAGATTATACTGCCCTTGTCGTCTCTCATTAAATAGACACCAGGCGTTGGGGGAGAGTGATCAACTTTAGCGGTAAAAGTGTCTTTCATGATCTATATTATTAATAATTGCGAAAGAATGCAATGCTCAATTTTATTTATGGGACGATTGAAAGATTGATTTCGCCCCATCGGCGATCGGCCGCCACGATTTTCCGGACGCTTATTCTTTATGTAGCCAGTAGTGCATCGCGATTTTTCGAATTGGATTTCACTTGATTCTCGAAGCTTGATTGACTAATTTTGTGGTAAGAAAGCATTTAGGCGCAGCGCAGGGCATCGACGCCAGGAGAAACAGCCGTCATCCCGTTGATGGGATGGACAGGGGCGCAGCGCCGTTCTAACCGGGCTGCAGACTTTATATGGAAGGATAACGCCATGGATAAAATGGCGCGCATCATCATTGGCATTCACGGATTAGGGAATAAACCCGCGCCGTCGCTCATGCATAAATGGTGGCGCAGGAGCCTACATGAAGGATTGAGCCTGATCGGCCATCCTCGGCGCCGGATTCCTTTTGAAACCGTTTATTGGGCTGATATTTTTCATCAACTGCCTTACGATCCCAAGATCAAAGACAAAAAAGATGAACGCTTCTTAGCGGAACCCTACCTTCCATCGCCGGGGCGGCAAACCCTGAGATTTGCGCCCGTGCGGAAAAAAATCCTGGAATTTCTAGAAGAACAGCTCAAACAGATCGACCTCGACGTAAACGGCTCCATCATCTGGAAACATCTCAATGATCTAGTGATACGCAATTATTTCCAGGAGCTGGATGCATACTATACCAATCGACTGAATCCTGTTCAAGGGAGTCATCTGACTTACAGGGATGCCGTTCGCGCGAGATTGGCCGACAGACTTTATGCTCACCGAGATAAAGAAATCCTGCTCATCGCCCACTCCATGGGTTCGATCATCGCCTATGATGTCTTGACGCAAAGCGTGCCAGAGATCGACATTCATACGTTCGTCACGATCGGTTCTCCTCTGGGAATCCCGGTGGTGATGCAAAAAATCCGCCAGGCTCTCAATTTGGAAAAAGGGGAACGGCTGCGGACGCCGGAAAATATATCCGACAGCTGGTATAATTATGCCGATCTGGGAGACAAGGTGGCGTTCAACTATCAACTTTCAGATGACTATAATCCCAACGACAAAGGTATCGCGCCGACAGATGTTCAAGTGGTGAACGACTATATGATCAATCATGATCATAATCCTCACAAAGCTTATGGATATCTTCGCACTCCTGAGCTGGCCCGGCTCTGCTTCGACTTTCTCTCCGAGGGACAAAGCCCGGCGGCTATCCGAAGTCTGGACACGCTGTTCAAAATCTATGAACAGAGCTTGAGAATTCTGCGGATCACAAAATAATTAAGATACAAACCTAATAGAAAATTGAATTCTCGAGTTTTTCGGATTGATCAAAATTAA
>JAFGSU010000451.1 GCA_016934435.1 Candidatus Zhuqueibacterota bacterium
ACCTATATTTTAGAAAAATGAGGTAAGCATGTACACGCATCATCCCCAATACTACCACCACCATCATCATCATACGTTCATGACGTAGGCGGATAGGTTTGGGTTGACAATAAACATAATATTCAAGAATTAAGCCTACTGAACCGCTCAGCAGGCTTTTTTATTTTTATGACCATATCTTGAGGTTGTTATGATCGACTGGAACGGTGTTCCTGATTATGTATTAAAAATCGGTCTGCCCAAGGGCAGCTTACAGGAGGCGACCTTTCGCCTGTTGTCCAAAGCCGGCTTTCATTTTTCCGTCAGCGAGCGTTCCTATTTTCCATCGATTGATGATGATGAAATCCAGGCCATTCTGATTCGGGCGCAGGAAATTGCCCGCTATGTGCAGGATGGCGTCTTTGATGTCGGCTTGACCGGCAAAGACTGGATTATGGAGAACAGGGCGGAGGTGGTGGAAGTGAGCGAGCTGACCTACGCGAAACTCACCATGCGACCGGTCAAATGGGTGTTAGCCGTGCCCAACGATTCGCCCATTCAATCGGTGGCCGATCTGCAAGGCAAACGAATTGCCACGGAAATCGTCAATCTGACCCAGGATTATCTGGCAAAACACGGCGTAGAAGCGGAAGTCGAGTTCTCCTGGGGCGCTACCGAAGTAAAAGCGCCGGCACTGGCGGATGCTATCGTCGAGGTTACGGAGACGGGAAGCTCCTTGCGCGCCAACAACCTTCGCATCATCGATGTGCTGTTAGAATCGCGCACCATGTTGATCGCTAATAAAAATAGCTGGCGGAATCCGCATAAAAAGGAAAAAATTGAAAATTTGAATATGCTATTGCAGGGAGCGATTCAGGCGGAAGGGAAAGTGGGATTGAAAATGAATATCGCCAGGGAGAAACTTGATGCGCTTATTAAAAATTTGCCCGCCATGAAGCAACCCACCATATCGCCGTTGCACGGTGCGGATTGGGTGGCGGTGGAAACTATCGTCGAAGAGCAGACTGTTCGAAAAATTATTCCTGAACTGAAACGGGCCGGTGCGCAGGACATCATCGAATATCCGCTCAATAAAGTCATCTACTAATGGATCATTCATCATGATAAAAACCTATCGCGATCAAGACATTCACACATTCATTTCGCAGCTGCAAAAACGCCGGCAGCAGGATGCCGATGTGGTTGAAACGGCCGTTCGGGAGATCATAGACCGGGTTCGTAAAACGGGCGACACCGCCCTTATTCAGTATGGTATTAAATTCGATCAGGTTGATTTATCCCGGACGGGCATCGCCGTACCGGAAAAGGATTTAAAAAACGCGCACAGCAATCTGGACAGCAAAATATTGCAAATCATCCGCAAGGCCAGGGGGAATATTGAACGCTTTCATCGCAAGGCTTTGCCGCAATCCTGGGTCAGCTGGGAAGAGGATGGTGTGATGCTGGGCCAGCGCGCTGCACCCCTGCAGTGGGTCGGTATATATGTTCCGGGGGGACGTGCCGCATATCCTTCGTCCTTGCTGATGGCGGCAGTTCCGGCCATGGTTGCCGGTGTTGAGGAATTGATCATTACCACTCCTTGCAACCGGCAAGGGGAAATACATGCCGCTACGCTTGCCATTGCATGGGAGCTGGGAATTAAACGAATTTTTCGCGTCGGCGGTGCGCAGGCTATCGCGGCCATGGCTTTCGGCACCGCGAGCATTCCGCGCGTCGACAAAATAGTCGGCCCCGGCAATGCTTATGTCGCCACGGCTAAGAAAATGCTATATGGACAGGTGAGCATAGATATGGTGGCCGGACCGAGTGAGGTGGTGGTGGTGGCGGATCAATCCGCCACACCATCTTTTATAGCCGCCGATCTACTGGCTCAGGCGGAACACGATCCCATGGCATCCGCCATTCTGATCACCGACAGCGATGAGATAGCGGATAACGTCGTACTGGAACTCCGCGAACAATCATCGCAGTTGCCGCGGAAAAAAATTATTGAATCCTCATTGCAGGATTTTGGCGCTATCCTCATCACCAGCGGAATCGATCAGAGCGCTGCTGTTGCCAACGAGCTGGCGCCGGAACACCTCTGTTTGCATCTTGACAATCCCTGGGATTGTCTGCATCTGTTTAAAAATGCCGGAGCCATCTTTTTAGGACATTTTTCACCGGAAACCGTAGGAGACTATTGGGCCGGGCCAAATCATATTCTGCCGACCAATGGCACGGCGCGATTTTTTTCTCCCCTTCGCACCGAAGATTTCTTCAAGATGAGCAGCTTGATATCATATAGCCGGCAAGCCATGCAAAAAAATGGCAGTGATATCACTCAATTTGCCGATCTGGAAGGGCTTACAGCACACGCGCAAGCGATCAGGGTGAGGAGCAGACTGTGATGGAAAAACTATTCAAAAAATCGGTGCAAAAACTGCAGGGCTACGTCTCACCGCCGCAAATAGACGTGCGCGCAAAGCTAAATCAGAACGAGAGTCCTTTTGATTTGCCGGATGACATAAAAACTAAAGTGCTCGCTAAAGCGGCCCATATGCCCTGGCAGCGCTACCCGGTCAATGAATCACCGGAGATTAAAAAACGCCTCGCTTCTCTTTATCAGCTCAAAACCGAACAGTTACTTCTGGGCAACGGCTCCAATCAACTATTACAGACACTGCTGAGCGCCTGTCTGGAAAAGGGAGACCGCGTTTTAACCTGTCCGCCGACCTTTGGTCTGTTTGATCTCTATACTTCGGTTTATGACGGGGTAACCGTGCCGGTCCTGTATCCTCCCGGGACGGAAACCCCACGGCAAAAGATTTTACAGGCTTTGATCGATGAAAAACCGAGGCTGGTCCTCCTGTGCTCGCCCAATAATCCGACCGGAGCGGAATTCGAGACCGATTTAGTGAGGGAAATCTGTGCGCTTGCTCCCGGAGTGGTGATGATCGATGAGGCCTATGCGGAATTCAGCAATCAATCGTTCCTGCCCCTGCTGCAAGAATATCAAAATCTGATCATTTCACGAACGTTTTCCAAAGCATTCTCCATGGCGGGATTACGATTGGGCTATTTCATGGCGCAGCCATCGCTGATCCAACAACTAACAAAGATCAATCTGCCGTATAATATTAATATATTTACAGAACTGGTCGCCTGTCAGGTTCTGGATCAAAAAGAGCATGTCGTCTCACGAGTCAGGATGATCAGGGAAGAACGGCAGAGGCTATTCAAAGCGTTGGGGCAGATAGCAGAACTGGTCGTCTATCCTTCAGCAGCTAATTTTCTCCTGTTCAAATATCACAAAGCTTCCCAGCTGATATCCTTCCTCAAATCAGAAGGCATCCTGATACGCGACGTCGGCGGATATCCCGAATTAGAAAATCATGCGCGCGTAACTGTCGGAAGCACAGAAGACAATTCATTGTTTCTTGATAAACTACTTGAATATATAACAAATTGAGGCTTTTATGTCACGCAGGGCTAACATCGAACGATCGACTTTGGAAACGAAAATTTCCGTTACGGTCAATCTTGATGGTCACGGGTCGAGTAAAATTGACACCGCTATCGGATTTTTTGACCATCTGTTGAGCGCCTGGAGCAAGCATGCCGGCATCGATCTTGATCTCATAGTTAGGGGCGACTTGCATATCGATCAGCATCATACCGTTGAGGATACGGGCATTGTGCTTGGCGGGGCGCTGGAAAAAGCGCTCGGTGACCGCAGCGGCATTACACGATTTGGCCATGCCTACTGTCCGCTGGATGAATCGCTCGCCCGCAGTGTCGTTGATATCAGCGGCAGGGGGTATTTGGTATTCAACTCCGTCCGGGCATTATCCAACGCCGGAGAATTTCAAGGCGAATTGCTGACCGAGTTTCTGCGAGCCGTTGCCATAAACGGCAAATTTACCCTGCACATGGACCTTTTGCGCGGCGAAAATCAACATCACATGCAGGAAGCGCTGATGAAATCATTCGCTCGCGCCTTTCGCATAGCTGTTACCCCGGACGAGCGACAGCATGGCGTCGCATCAACAAAAGGAATCCTGGTATGATTGGTATCGTCGATTACGGCGCCGGTAATTTACGCAGTGTGCAAAAAGCGTTACAAATGCACCACGGCGATACCAGAGTAGTGCGAACGGCTGAAGAATTTAAATTGTGCGATAAATTGGTGCTGCCGGGGGTGGGCGCCTTCGGCAAGGCTATGCAGGCCCTCGACGATATGGCACTAGTGCAGCCTCTGCGCGATTTCATTGTTTCGGGAAAACCGTTTCTGGGAATCTGTCTCGGTATGCAGCTTTTATTTGAGAGCAGCGAGGAATCCCCGGGCGTCCGCGGCCTGGGAATGATGCCGGGAACGGTAATTAAGCTCCCCGCGACGGTGAAGGCGCCGCATCTCGGATGGAATCAGGTGCAGCATCGCAACACAGTCGTTCTGTTGAAGGATGTTCCTCAAAGTATGTTTTTCTATTTCGCCCATTCTTTTTATGCTGCCCCGGCAAAAAGCGATCTGATTGCAGCCACCTGCCGGTATGGTGTCGAATTCGCAGTGGCGATTGAACATGACGCGGTATTTTTGGTTCAATTTCACCCGGAAAAATCGCAAAAGTGGGGCTTGAAAATAATTGAAAATTTTGTCCATTACAACAAAGGAGAAACATGCTGATCATTCCAGCCATCGATTTGCTGGACGGCTGCTGTGTGCGTTTGAAACAGGGCGATCCCGGGCGGAAAAAGATTTACAGCGCCGACCCGGTAGCCATGGCGCAGCATTGGCAGGAACAGGGAGCGGCTATGTTGCATCTAATCGACCTGGACGGCGCGTTTGGTATTGCCGGCAAAAATAACCAGGTCATCGAAGATGTATGTCGATCCGTAACCATTCCGGTTGAATTGGGAGGGGGGATCAGGCATTTTGCTGATGCTGAAACGTGGCTCAATCTCGGTATCCATCGTATTGTGGTCGGCACCCTCATTGTAGAACAGCCGCAAACCATTCAGCAAATGATCGAACAATTCGGCAGTGATCGCATCGTAGCCGGCCTGGATGCGCGCAAAGGGAATATCGCCATAAAAGGGTGGAAGGAATTTAGCTCACAGTCGCTGATAACGGCAGCGCAGCAGATGCAGCAAATGGGAGTGCAGCGTATCATCTACACGGATATTCAAACAGACGGCTTGTTGCAGGGGCCCAATTATGAGGCGGTGCGAGCGCTGGCGGCGCAAACGGATATGAAAATAATCGTCTCAGGCGGTTTGGCGGAGAAGGAGCATTTTCAAAAGTTGCGCGATTTAAACCTTGCCAGCATCGAAGGTGTTATCGTTGGCACGGCATTGTACGAGAATCGATTGAATCTGTCGGAGTTAATCTCGCTTTATCAATAGAGGATTTTTTGAGACTGATATGTTGGCCAAACGCATCATTCCCTGTCTGGATGTAAAAGATGGTCGGGTGGTCAAGGGCACCCGTTTTGTTAATCTACGCGATGCCGGCGATCCGGTACAACTGGCGCGTTATTACGATGAGCAGGGCGCGGATGAATTGGTATTTCTGGATATCACCGCCAGTTATGAAAAACGCAACATTCTGCTGGATGTGGTTGCGAGGACGGCGGAACAGGTTTTTATGCCATTAACAGTGGGGGGCGGTGTGCGCCATATCGGCGACGCACAGGAATTATTGCGAAACGGAGCGGATAAATTTACCCTCAACACCGCTGCAGTGGAAAATCCACAGGTCATCAATGCGTGTGCCGAGAAATTCGGCAGCCAGGCTGTGGTCATTGCCATTGACGCCAAACACCAGAAAGGCGAGCACTGGCAGGTATTCACTCATGGTGGACGCACTCCGGTGGACAGGGATGCCCTGGCCTGGGCGCAGGAAGTTGAAGCGCGTGGGGCAGGAGAAATCCTGCTTACTTCCATGGATTGTGATGGCATGCAGGACGGCTATGACCTGAAGCTAACCCGGCTTGTTGCTCGCCATGTTTCAATTCCCGTTATCGCATCAGGCGGGTGCGGCGCACCGGTACATTTTTATGAGGTGTTCACAGGCGCCATGGCGGATGCGGCTCTGGCCGCATCTGTTTTTCATTATCAACAAAATTCAATTCATGAGATCAAGAAATATTTACTTGGAAGAGGCGTTCATGTTCGCGAAACCTAGGGATATAACGATCGGTATGGACCAAATTCGTTTTGATGAGAAGGGCTTAATTCCCGCCATCGTTCAGGATGCTCAGAACGGCATGGTGCTCATGCTGGGGTATATGAACAGTAATAGTCTGCAAAAGACGGTCGAATCCGGTTATGTAACCTTCTGGAGCCGGTCTCGTCAAAAATTGTGGACCAAGGGAGAGACATCCGGCAATTATCTCCGATTGGTGAGTATTATAGCCGATTGCGATCGCGACGCGCTGTTGATCAAAGCAAATCCAAAGGGACCGACCTGCCATACCGGCAGACAGTCCTGCTTTTCATGGACATTGACAACAGAAAAGTAGGAAATTTTGGTAAGATGGTTGTTGTAAAAAAAGAAAATAATTGTTTCTGTTTGTTTTGCGTAACCCTTCTCGTTATGGTTTTCACATCCTGCACCTACGGGCAGATTTCATTCTCAAAACACACCTTCGACCGGTTTATCTACGATCATGCGCAAATCGATACGCTGGCGACCCGGCTTTTAAAGACGCAATTGATGGATCAAAATCCCGGCGCCTCGAATGTCAGATGTTTGAGTCTGATTAGTTCGGAAAGCTCAATGAAAATAATCTCTCATTATGCTATTTTAACGGGTCGACGCTATGAAATCATCGACGGGCGTTTTATTTTTCCATTTAAGCGAAGAAAGCGTAAAATAACCGACCGTCTGGAGATATTCTCGCAGGCAATTCCTAAAGTATCGTCCGTATACTGGCCGACTCGCATTAACCTGATTCTATTCGATTTCCCGATGATGGAAGCCAGATCGGTTTTGAGTCAATCGGTGCAGAACTTGCGTGATATGGCGGGGCGCTTATATTATGACGGCGAACTACGTGAAGATATTGCCGCCATCGCAATGGATGAACTGGGCGAAGGAGCACAGGTATTGGTCGTTGATACGCGTAATTCCTTCGATCACGTGTATCGATTCTTTCGCCAGCGCTATGGTCGCATCCGTATCATACCGGCTTTTAGCGGAGACGTCATGGAACGCGATTTTGAAATCGATGTCACTTCGGCACTGGGACTGAACAGGGGGCAAGTGGAATTGCACATTCGGGCGCTTGAGAATCCGCTTGTTACCGATCGCGAAGGCAATTCATTTCGATATATCGGCCATGTCTTTATCCAATATACTTTCTGGATGAATCATGATTCCAGCCGCGTTAGATGAGGAAGCAATAGTCCGTATGTTATGTTTCCAGTAGAATGAGTAGAAAAAACACTTGCAAATTCCCGCGATTTTCAATAATATCTTACTATTAAAACGATGAAGGATCGATATTTTTGATCCATTCATGTTAGTGCTATTTTTTATTCATTTTTACGGGGAAATGGTATTATGCCCATAGCAGATACTTCCAATGTTTTGTCTCCTCCATCGGGCACGGCCGATTCGCTTTACTGGTTTACAATCAACGAAACCATATCCATCGTAGCGCTAACCATGGGGGTATTGATTTTTATTATTGCATATTTCGCCGGCGGCCGTGATAATCGCAATAAATTGATTATCAGCACCATTCTCTCCGTCATTATCACTTCTTTCGCGCTGCCGCTCTTTCTCAAATTAGGACGGTGGCTGGGTTTGTTGGAATCCCGCGAAGGAACCATCTTTATCCTCGTGCTCATCCTGTTATTTTTAGCAGCGCTCTCCTGTCATATTTACGAAATTGTAACGGTTTCGGCTCGGGAGGCACGCCCACCGGAATAGCTGCCGCTGCACTCTTTACCATCTGTCTTAATGCCATCCGGTTTAATCGGCAAAATCCTGTGCTTTTTGTTCCCGATTCAATTAAGCCGAATCTTTCGAGCAATTCATCTTTTAATTCTTGCATTTATTTTTAAGACTTTGTATATTGTTTAGTTTTAAAAGAACTGGAT
>JAFGSU010000452.1 GCA_016934435.1 Candidatus Zhuqueibacterota bacterium
ACTTTGCCCGCGATTTTGCCGACGCTTTGAGCGAAAAGTGCATCGGACCCAATCGCCGCCAGGAAAACGAAAAGCAAAAAAACCTGCGTCAACCGACCCAAATTTCCTGCCCACCCGTGCGGGATGCGCCATCGACGATAGCAACCTCGCCGGGAATGCCATCCTATCATTCGACCTCCAATTTGATTGGGACCTGTTTCTGCTTTAACCATTGAAAGTTAAGCGATCAAATGGATTTTGTCAATCCTCTTACGTACGAAAAGGGTTCAATTCCGTTCAGGCTCTGTACTCGGTGGGGGTTTTTCCGAATTGTTGCTGAAAGCTGGTGCTGAAATACTTGGGGTATTTGAATCCGACCTGGTAGGCGATTTCGGCGATGGTATAATCGGTGTTTTTTAAAAATTGCGCCCCTTTTTTAAGACGCAGGATTCTGATGAATTCTTTCGGGGAATAGCCCGTCAGCTCTTTCAGTTTGACGAACAGCATGGTGCGGCTGATGCCGATGGCGCTGGACAGATGCTGGACGTCCAATTCCGCATCCGACAACTTTTCTTCGACAATGCTTTTTATTTTCTCAAGGAATTTTTCGTCCGCCGACACAACGGGCACGCCGGTCGGCTCCAGTAATAATTCGCGCTGAACCTGTTGACGAAGCATTTCCCGCGTTTTTAAAATATTCTTGATTCGAGCATCGAGGAAGCGAAAATGAAACGGCTTTTCAATATAATCATCCGCGCCGGTTTCCATTCCTTCTATTTTATATTCAAGCGCGTCCTGAGCAGTGAGCAGAATAACCGGAATATGGCTGGTAACGAGATCGTCTTTTATCAATCGGCAAAGTTCGATGCCGTCCAGATGCGGCATCATCACGTCGCTGATGATGATATGGGGAATAAACTTGCCGGCCATTTCCAATCCTTCTCTGCCGTCTCCGGCCTCGACGATTCGATAGCTGCCGGACAATGTTTTTCGCATATAGGCGCGCAGTTCGTCGTCATCCTCCACGACAAGCACCAGCGGTTTGTCCGATTTTGCCGGCTGAGACGACCAGGAAACACCCTGACGCCTGGCGCTGAGGGATTCCTTAACCGGCAGCTGGAGCAACGACTGGAAATGGTGGGTTTCGGAGATATCGCTGATAATCTCTTCAGGCCGGAGGTGCGATTTGCCCAGGGGCAGGGTTACGGTGAAACAGCTGCCTTTGCCTTCATCACTTTGAACAGTGATTGTGCCGTGATGTAACTCCGCCAGCCTCTTGCTCAACGCCAGGCCCAACCCGGAACCAACCTGATTCGGATGAAGCCCCGGTTTGCCGTGATAAAAACGATCGAAAATCTGATTGCGTTTGTCCTCCGGAACGCCCATACCCGTATCGGTGACGCAAATTCGCACCGTGCCGCCGCCTTTATCGGCCCGGCCTTGCTCAACCATGACGTTGATTTTGCCCCTGTCCGGTGTAAACTTGAAAGCATTGTCGAGCAGATTGACCACTATCTCCTCGACTTTTTCCCAGTCAAACCATCCCTCGATTCTGTCCGGATTGCTGCTGAAGAGATAGTCGATCTGATGTTTTTTTGCGCTGTCACGAAACAACTCGTGCACCTCACGGACGAACTGTACGACGTCGCCCCTGGATACCTTTAATTGCAGATGTCCCTGCTCGGCGCGGCGAAACGACAGCAGCTGGTGCACCAGGCGCAACAAATATTTGACGTTGCGCTGCATCAATCGATATTCCTGTTCATATCGACCGCCTTTTTTTACCCGGGCAAGAATTTCTTCCAACGGGGCTTGAATGAGCGTCAACGGCGTCTTGAACTCGTGCGCTATATCAGTAAAAAACTGCAATTTAAATTGACTTAATTCTTTCTCCTTTTCTTTCTCCATCCGTTCAATTTTTAAATCGTGTTTGATCCGTACGAGGCCGATGACGTACGCATTCACACCATACAGAAAAGCAACGGCTGCAGCGGCATACAACAGATAGGCCCACCAGGTTTTATAGAACGGGGTAGCAATAAAGATGCGCAAATGGGCGCCCTCCTCATTCCAAACGCCATCGTTATTCGTGCCTCTGACTCTGAAGATATAATGGCCCGGCGCCAGATTGGTATAATTTACATATCTTCGCGTGCCGGCGTAAATCCATTCATCATTCAGACCCTCCAGCTTGTATGCATACTGATTTTTTTCAGGCCGGGTGTAATCGAGCGCGGCGAATTCAAAAGATATTTGATTATCTCGATGCGATAGATTTAACAGTTCATCTGCAGCAACCAGGGCGGATAGATTTTGCACAACAGGGCCATCGCCGATTTTTACGCTGGTGATCACGATGGGCGGGATATGTGGATTCGCCATCGCTTTAATATTTGCCGGTAAAAAACAGTTAAAGCCGTTGTTACCGCCGAAAAACAGTTCATGGGACGAGCTGCTGAAACACGACCGAATCCAGAATTGATTTCCCTGCAGACCGTCGTCGATATCATAATTGGTAAAGGTTTCTTCCACAGGATTAAAGCGGGAAAGCCCGTTGGTCGTGCTCAGCCAGAGGTCCCCTTCCCGGTCTTCAAGAATGCCGACGACCACATTGCTCGGCAGTCCGTCGGTTTTGGTATACAATTTAAAAACATCTTCCGATGGATTGAAAAGGTTAAGGCCGTTGCGCGTAGCGATCCACAGATGCCCCGCTTTGCTGCGATAGACGTATTGGACGAAATTGCTGCTCAGGCTGTTGGAGCTGGCGGCATCGGCATGATAGTGCACAGCCGTTTGGTTTTTGGAATCATAGGCGACCAGACCCGAGCGCAAATAGCCCAGCCACATGGTGCCGTCCGGATCGATCCACAGGGTAACCACCACCTCGTTGTTCAGCAGGTTTGCAGCATCCCAATCGACATGCGCAAATTCGCCGCGGTTTTTATCGAATAAAAGAATGCCGCCGTTGGTCGCCAGAATGAGCCGACCGCGATGGTCTTCTTTGATCACATTGATCACATTGTTGCCGGTTATCGGCGTTAAACGAACATAGTAACGAGTAAAAGAATGGCGCTGTTCCTCGTATTTATTGAGACCTTCCTTGGTGCCGCACCAGAGCGTGCCTTCTTTATCCTGATAGATGCAGGTTACATGATCATTGCTGAGCGTGACGGACTGGTTTCTCCGGCTCCTGTAGTTTTCGATTTCACCCGTATTTCGATTCATTCGGTACAATCCACCGCCTTCGGTGCCGATCCATAAGATTCCTTCATGGTCTTTATAAATTGATAAAATAGTAAAATTACCGATGGCATTCACTTCGCCGGAACGGTTTCGATATAAGGGAAATTTCCGTCTGTTTTTAACAAAACTGTCGATGCCGCTGCCGTCCATGCCGATCCAAATGACGCCGGTGCGATCCTGATAGATCGCCCGCACGCTGTTGCTGCTCAGACTGGAGGGATCGTTAGGATCATTTTCATAGTGGTAGAAACCGTCCTCTTCACGCACAAAAAGCGCCAGACCACCGTGGATGGTGCCGACCCACAGATTCTTATTAGCATCCTCGAAAATAGCTTTGATTTCATTGCTTCGAATCGAACCTCCATCTTTGCGATGGTGTTGATAGCGTCGCAAATTTGTAGTCGACAGGTCATAATGTAACAGGCCGTTATATCGGGTACCGATCCAGATGGCGCCGTAACTGTCCTGAAAAATATCCGTCACGCGTTCGGCGCGGCCGTCGAAAGAAAAATGCTCCACTTTATGATTGTTGCGGTCGTAGATAAAAATACTATTGGGCGTGCCGATCCAGAGGTTGTGCGCGCTATCCTCAAGGAGTTTGGTGACGTTCTCGTCGAACAGGGCGCTGTTGGAATCACCGGGTACCATCCGGAAGGGGATAAAAATGCCATGCTCACGATCGAACTGCGACAAACCCGAGCGGGTGCCGATCCATAGTATCCCCCGGCTGTCTTCAAAAATGGCCCGAACAAAATTATCGGATAGAC